>JAGMZX010000042.1:0-9297 GCA_018005585.1 Candidatus Hydrogenedentota bacterium
GTGGTGCTGGCGCTGGCGCTGGGCGTGGCGGTGCTGCCGCGCGTGCGCCGGGCGCGCCAGGACTGAGCCCCCCGGGCACAAGGTGAATCTCCGGGGCCTCGCGGGCAAACGCCCGCGGGGCCCCGTTCCTGTCTGTGCGGGAAATGCATGCCTGTGCGAGGGCCGGACGGGGTACAGAGAAAAAGAGCGTGCCGCATCTTGAAATTGATCCCCGTGTACAGATAAGCTATCGGCGCGGTTGTGAAGGGCCATCGCCCTGAGCATGGCGCAGGTAGTAATATCCTGCACGACAGGGGATAGCAAACGCCGTCGCGGGTCTCGCCTCGCGCAGTCCAAGAGGATGCGGAACGAGCCGGCACTAGAAATGCATGATCGGGATGCTGGGACCAGGCCAGGAAGGAACGGAAGGATTGACCACATGAGTATGTCGAAGGATTTGCTTCGATTCCTGAATGATGTCCTGCTTGAAAAATTTGAAATTCAGGGGGACGCCGCGGAATCCACAGAAGAAATTCTGAAGCGTTACCCGAATTTGCTTCCCGAAGAGGCGGCGGCGATTGTCGCGCGCAGCGACGCGCAACTCATCGGCCTCGGGGTTCCGTACACAAGCAGGTCGTGCTGGTTTACGTGCGGCGTGTCTTGTGCCCGCACGACTTGAGAACGCAATCACGCTTTCGAGCCGCCCATTAGTCACAGCTATAATTCCCGGCGTGCAAATGTTCTTGCGCGCCGGGACTTCTACTTAGCGGCACACGCTGGGATCGGAGGACGCGCGACCAGATGCCGGAACCGCACTCGGAGGACGGCCTGCTGAGAGCAGTGCACGCCCTGTTTCACCCCGCGCAAGTCACATGCGATGAACTCTGGTTGCGCGTGCGCCGGGAACGGCTGCGGCCCGAAATCCGCAGCGGCTGGAAGCTGCACGTCTCGGCCACGCCCGCAAACTTCGAGCCGTTGTTGGCCGCCGCCTTGCCGGTATTGGACGCAAGCGGTCTGCCGTTCAAGCTGGCGCGTTCCATCGAAACGCTGGAAGACCTGAACGACGGACGCTATGGTCTCACGCAAGTCGGCAAGGCGATTACGGTGTACCCGCCGGATGAAACAGCGGCCGCGGCACTCGCCGAAAACCTTCGCGAAGTGCTGCGCGATTTCGACGGACCCGCCATTCCCACGGATTTCAGGCCATTCGATGATGCCCCGCTGTACTGCCGGTTCGGCCCCTTCGATTTTCGGGTGCGCATCGATGCGCTCGGACAGAAGCAACGCCTGCTAGCGCATCCCGAGAGCGGCGATGTCGTTGACCCCGCTGACGGCGGCGATGCGGCCCCGGTCATGCCCTCCCTCTTGCCCTATCACGAGCCTGCCGACCATCTGGCATTCCTCCGGACGGACTATTTTTTCGTTCGGCTGCTGCAGATCACGGCCAAGGGCGCTGTATTTCAGGCGATATTGCGGCGCGCGCCGGATGCCGGATTTTTGCTGGCGAAGACCGCCAGGAAAGGGACGAACGCCGACGCGTTCGGCCGCGATGCGCTGTGGGGCGCGCGCAACGAGCAGAACATGCTGCGCATGCTCGCCGATGTGACTGGCGTTCCTCCCTGCCCCGAGCTATTGCCGGACGCAGACCGGACCGTCGCCCTTGTGCGGCCATGGCTGGACGGCGCCACGTTCTGGGAGCGATGGACCGCACCTGACGCTCGCACGACAGTGGTCAAGCAGCAGCTGGCCGCGATGTTGCGCCAACTGATGGCAGTCGTGGACGAAATTCACGGGCGCGGCGTTATCGTGCGCGACCTCGCGCCCGCCAATCTGCTCGAACGGGAAGGCGGCGTCGTAGTCCTGGACTGGGAATTGGCACACCCCATCGAATCGGATGCGCGTCCCTATCGCAGGGGCACGCCGGGATTCTACGATCCGGCGCGGGATCGCCTTCATGCGCCCGACGTGCGCGACGATCACTACGCGCTGCTTGCGCTCGCGTTCATGACGGGCTCTGGTACACACCCCATTCTATTGCCCACCGGTCTCTGCAATACGAGCGCGCTGAAGACCTTCTTCCCTGAGTCAGTCCTTCCCCACTTGGAGAACGCGCGGACGCATCTGGACAACGCGGCGGAATTCTCCCGCGCCTACAAGGGCCTGCTCGGTGCCATTTGCCCGGAGCGCGAGTCGGCGCGGGAAGTATCCTCGCAGGTCGACAGAGCCGCCTTGCGCGACGCGTTATGGCGCGATGTTCTGGACACTGCCGGCGCCTTGGAACAAGGCATCGCCGATATCGACGATGTGACCGTCTATTCGGGAATGGCCGGACGCATGATCACGGCGGCGGAATGCGGCGTGGAAGCGCTTTGCGAGCCCGCCGTCATCGACCGGTTCCGGCCTCTCCTGTCTCGCCTCATGGACGAAGCCGCGGCCGTGGGCCATATACCAGGCATGTATTTTGGGCTTCCCGGGGTTGCGCTCGCCGCCACGGTACTGGGAGGGCTCTGGGAAGACCGTGAAATCAAGGATGCAGGGCTGCGCGCCCTGACATCGTTTGACCCACCGGAAGCGGCACCGCCGGACGTCTGCCATGGTCTGGCGGGTTATACCCTGTCGCTTCTGGCTGCGCACCGCATTGCCGGCGCGGGCGCGTGTCGTGAAACGGCGGTGGTGGCCGGAAAGACGCTGTTGCACCGGGCGGTGCGCGAGAAAGACGACGTGTTCTGGCCGTGGCCAGCCGGCCCCTACGGGACGCTGTCCGGCGCGCAGCAGTTCGGGTTCGCGCACGGAATCGCGGGTGTCTGTTATGCGTTGCTGCGTTTGTACGAGGCCGCGGACGGAGAAGCACACCGGCGTGCTGCTGAAGATGCGATCGATACGCTGGCGAGGTCTGCGCGGCCCTTGGAAAACGCCGGGGACGCCGTATGGTGGCCGGTGTCTGCGGAGGACGAGACCGCATGGAACGCCTGGTGCCACGGTACACCCGGCGTCGTAAAGACGCTGGCGTTGGCGACAACGGTTCTGGGCCGCGGCGCAGACCGCGAACTCCTGCTGCGCGCTGTGCGCGGCATGCATGCGGCGAACAACCCTGGTTTCTGCCTGTGCCATGGCATCGCGAGCCGCCTGGATGCGGCGCTGGACGCCGCCACGGCGTCTCCGCTCGCCGCGGAGGCTCACCGCGACGCCGCCATCCTCGCGGCGCTGGACCTGCCCCGCCTCGAGAACGCTGCGTGGCGCCTGGAACGCGGCGGCCGGGCGCGCGGGCTCATGACGGGCGCCGCGGGCGTATGGCGGACGCTACTGCGCTACGCAGGCGGCCTCGAAAACCCGTTCCGCAGCCTGCTGCCCTGAGCCGCGGCGATTGCATTTCCCCGGGATAAACCCGCATGATCGCGCATGTGAGGCACCACCGTATGGAGCAACAACAATGACGCATCGCGCCTATACCGAGGTCGGCCCGGGCACGGCCCGCTTGGGCAATGCGTGGTGGGAGCGGGCGTGGTCCGCTTTTGTGGGCAATACAATCGAATTGACACAGCGGGCCGGGCAGTTTCAGTGGCTTGCGGGCGGCAGCCCCGAGTTTCAGATCCATTGTCCGGACCGATTCTTCGGCATCATGGACCTCGGCGATGTGGAGTGGAGCGAGGAATGTACGCCGCACGCGGCGGGGCTGGTCTTGCGCAAACAAGGCCCCGAAGGCGTCGGCGTCGTCATCTGCACCTATGCTTTTCACGACCACCCGGGCATGCTGCGCACGTTCCGCGTGTACAATGCCGGCCGCGCGGCAGCGGACATCACGGAGGTAAGCGTCGAGGTACTCTCGTTGCGGGACTGCGAAATCAGCGTGCATTCGAACGCGCCGCGGGCCGTCTTCACGGCGCAGGACCACGGCCTCGCCATCGAGATTGAGGAAGACCCGGATGCCGTTTCGCTCACCCCGGACGGCACCCATTACGCCATTGTGACGCCGGGGCCCGGCTTGCTCCTGCCCGGGTCGTACTGGGATGGGCCGGCGGTGCGGCTAATCCCGTTCACGGGAGACCCGGGCGAACACATCGAGCGGCTGTGCGCCACGTTCGAAGACCGGGTTTCCTCCTTCCGGTGTTGGCAGGCGCGCCGCGCCGCGGCGCAATCACGCGAAGACGAGGCCGCCGCCGACAATTGACCGCGCTGCATACCGCCGCGCCAAAGGAACGCCACGCATGACGAGACGGGAACGTGTGTTGAAGGCCCTGGCATTTGAAGAGACAGACCGCGCGCCGCTGGATCTCGCGGGCATGGCGTCGACCGGCATCAGTTGTTTCGCCTACCCGAGCCTTGTCTCGGCGCTCGGGCTGCCGGCGCGCCGGCCCCGCGTGTATGACACGGGCCAGATGCTCGCCCTGCCCGACCTCGATGTGCTCGATGCGCTCAACATCGACGTTGTCACCGTCATGCCGGACTCGACCAACGCATTCGACCAGCCGGGTCTGTGGCACGCCTATGATTTCAACGGCCGCCTCCCCGCGCTCGTGCGCGACCCGGGCATTTTCGAGCCGCAGGCGGACGGGACAATCACGCAGCCGCGCTACGGGCGCAGCATGCCGCCGTCCGCGCACGTATTCGAGGCGGAACACGGCGGCCAGCCCTTTGACCTCGTCGGTGAAATCCCCCGGCCGGACCTGACGCGCCTGTGCGAGCAGATTGCCGCACATCCCTTCGAAGCCGAAGAAGCCCGGCGGATTGCCGAACACTGCCGCCGCGCGCGCGAGGCGACGGACCGCGCGATTCTGTTCTGCGGCCCCGGCGCTGGCATCGGCATCGGAGGGTTCACGGGCATCGCCTTGTTTCCGTTGCTGTGCATGACGGAACCGGATTACGTCGCGCAACTGCACGAAACCCTGACGCAGCATGCGGTGGCAACCCTCGAAACGCTGCTGCCCCTGATCCACCCTTACATCGACGTGTATCTCGTCTCCGCGGACGACTGGGGCACTCAGACCCAGTTGGTCGCCTCGCCCGAAACCTATGAGGCGTTGTTCCTGCCGTATTACCGGCGCGTCAATGACGTCATTCACCGGTTTGCGCCCGGCGTGAAGACATTCCTCCACTCCTGCGGCGCCGTCTACGGCCTCATCGACCTGATCATCGCGAGCGGGTTCGACGTGCTGAATCCGGTGCAGTGGACGGCGGGCGGTCACAGCTTCCGGGACTGGAAGGACAAGGCGCGCGGGCGCATTGCGCTTTGGGGTGGCGGTGTAAACACGCAGGCCACGCTTCCCTTAGGTTCCATCGCGGACATCGAACGCGAGGTGGCGGAGGTTACGTCGTACATGAGAAAAGACGGCGGCTACGTGTTTTGCGCCATCCACAACCTGCTCGCGGAAATCCCGGGCGAAAAGGTAGCCGCCATGTATCGTGCGGCCGCCGCGACGTGAGCCTTGCGGGAGAAGCGTCCCGCGGTTGATGACAGGACTGATGGCGCCGCCTTGCCTGGCCTTCGAAGGGAAGAGGCATGCCTCGCCGCCATGGAAAATGCATCATGCGCGGCGGGCCAGGATATCCTCAAGCGCGGTGATGAGCGCTGCGCATTCTTCATCCGTGCCGATGCTGATGCGCAGCGAGTCGCTGAGGCGGCGCAGATTGAAATAGCGCACGAATATGCCGCGCTCACGCAGTGCCTCGAAGATTTCCAGCGCCGAGGGCACGCCCGTCCAGCGCGCCAGCACAAAATTCGCCTGAGACGCGCCAGCGGCAAAGCCCAGTCGATGCAGGTCTCCCATAAGCCGTGCGCGGGTCGCGCGCACCTTCGCAACGTTTTGCTCCATGTGGGCGTAGTCTTCGATGGCGGCCAGACCCGCCGCTTGACTGACCGCATCCATATTGTACGAGTCCTTCGTCTTGAGGAACTCTTTGATAAGCGCCGGATTCGCAGCCGCGACGCCAATGCGCATGCCGGCGAGGCTGAATGACTTTGAGAACGTGCGCATTACGACGACATTGTCGAAGCGGCGCGCAAAATCCATGCAGTTATCGTCCGCGAAATCGACGTACGCCTCGTCGATCACGACGACGCCGTTGAATCCCGCGCAAAAACGTTCGACATCCGCGCGCGGCGCGCAATGGCCGGTCGGCGCGTTCGGCCGCGTAAAGAAACACATGCGCGCCTGCGCCTTAAAGAACGTTTCCGGCAGCGCGAAATCATCGTCGAGGTCCACGGACAGCAATTCCGCGCCGTGCAGCCTGCAGAGGACCTCGTAGAGGCTGTACGTCGGGTACATGGCGAGCACGCGGTCACCGGGGTCCACGAAGGTGCGCACGGCGAGCGCGAGCAACTCATCCATACCGTTGCCCGCAATAACCCAGTCGGCATTGGGGCACCCGTAGCGGCGCGCGCACGCCTCGCGGAACGCCGTCGACAGGGGGTCCGGATACCGGCGCAACTGGCCGGCGCTCAGCGCGCGCAACGCTTCGAGCACGCGCGGCGACGGCGGGTACGGGTTCTCGTTTGTGTTGAGCTTGACAACCTGCTCTGCACGGGGCTGCTCGCCGGGAACGTAGCCTTCCACGTCCCGCAGTAGTCTGCGCGCGTACTTCACAGCCGCACCTCGACGGCGCGGGCGTGCGCGTCGAGCCCTTCCGCCTTGGCGAAGGTGATAATATCTTCCGCGTCGGCGCGCAACCGTTCACGCGAGTAGTAGAGGATGTTCGTCACTTTGCGAAATTCCTCGGCGGACAGCGGCGATTGGTACCTGGCGCGTCGGCCCGTCGGGAGGATGTGGTTTGGCCCGGCATAGTAGTCGCCCGCCGCGACTGGGGTCCAACCGCCCAGCATGATCGCGCCTGCGTTGACTACGCGGTCCGCGAGTTTCCGCGGGAACTCGACCTGAATGCTCAGGTGCTCCGGAGCAATCAAATTCGTCAATTCAACGGCTTCGTCCATGTTGCGGACAACGATCGCCCGGCCCCGCTCCTCGATGGACCGCTTGATGATGTCGCGGCGCGGCGCGCGCTGCAGTTCTTCCGCGATTGTCTCGCGCACTTCCTCGACCAGGTCCTCGGACGGCGTGATGAGAATTGGCAAGGCCGATTCGTCGTGCTCCGCTTGGGCCAGCAATTCCGCGGCAACGTGAACCGGGTCAGCTTTCACGTCGGCAATCACGACGATCTCGGACGGCCCCGCTTCACTGTCGATCTCGACCCTGCCGCGCACGAGCGACTTGGCCACGGTCACGTAAACATTGCCCGGCCCGGTGATCTTCACCACGGGCGGGACGGTCTCGGTACCGTACGCGAGCGCCGCGACGGCCTGCGCGCCGCCTATACGAAACACGCGCGTGGCGCCGGCGAGCCGTGCCGCCGCGAGCACAACGGGATGAATGCTGCCGGCGTGCGAGGGCGGCGAGACCATGACAATCTCTTTCACGCCGGCCACGCGCGCGGGCACGATATTCATCAGGACGGACGAAGGATAGAACGCCTTGCCGCCCGGCACGTAGACCCCGGCACTCTCAATGGGCGTGATCCGCTGGCCGGCCACTGTGCCATCCTCGTACGTCTCCTCCCACGACTCTCGCAGGTTCTTGATGTGGAAACGCCGGATGTTCTCGTGGGCGCGTTCCAGAATGGCGATGAGACTGGGGTCAACGGAGGCGACGGCAGCCTCGATTTCCGCGGGTTTCACTTCGAATTGATCGGGGCTGAGCGCGACACGGTCGAACCGCTCCGTGCATTCGGCTATGGCCGCGTCGCCGTTCGTCCGGACCGCGTCGATGACCCAGCGCACGGACTCCCGCACGTCCTGCAGTGTCTTTTCACCCGCGGCAAAACTCAGCTTGCGCGCATAGGCCTGCGCGTCGCGGAACGCGGCATCGTCGCGAATGACCATGACCTGCATCCGGGGCCTCTCCCTGTAAAGCGCCTGCTCTTTACTCGTGGACTCGTTCCACATCCGCGCCCAGCGTGGCCAGGCGTTCCTCTATCCGTTCGTAACCGCGGTCTATATGATACACGCGCGCGATGGCGGTCTCTCCCCGCGTGGCCATCAACCCGGCGATAACCAGGGCGGCGCTGGCGCGCAGGTCCGACGCCATGACCGGCGCGCCGGAAAGGTGCTGGACGCCCCGCACGATGGCCATATTGCCTTCGAGCGCGATGTCGGCGCCCATGCGCACCAGTTCGCTCGCCTGCATGAACCGGTTCTCGAAAACAGTCTCCTTGATATGGCTGACTCCTGCCGCGCACGTCAGAAGCGCCATCATCTGCGCTTGAAGGTCCGTGGCGAAGCCGGGATAGGGCTGGGTCGCCACGTCCACCGCTTTCAATCCGTTCGGCGCGGCTATACGGATACGTCTACCGTACACTTCCACATCCGCGCCGGCCTCGCGCAGCTTGTCCAAAAACGCAACCAAGTGTTCCGGGCACGCGTTCGACACGGTGACCTCGCCGCCCGTGGCCGCGCCGGCGGTCAGGAACGTGCCCGCCTCGATTCGGTCCGCGATAACCGCGTGCTCCACACCGGACAGAGCCTCTACGCCGACCACCGTGATCAGGTCGGTGCCCGCGCCGGAAATACGCGCGCCCATTCCGTTCAGGAACCGGGCCAGGTCTTCAATTTCGGGTTCGCGCGCGGCGTTGCTCAGGCGCGTCACGCCCTGCGCGCGGCAGGCAGCCATCATGATGTTCTCGGTCGCGCCCACGCTGGGAAACGCCAGCGTGATGTCCGCGCCGGTGAGCCGGCCTTCCGCCAACACATAACCCTCGTCTATGCGTATGTTGGCGCCGAGCGCCTCGAGCCCCTTCAGGTGGATATCCACCGGACGCGTGCCAATGGCGCAACCGCCCGGCAGGGACACGCGGGCCCGGCCGAAGCGGCCCAGCAGCGGCCCGAGCACGAAGAACGAGGCGCGCATCTTGCGCACGAGGTCGTAAGGAGCTTCCGGCTGGGCCGTGGACGGCGCGGTCAGCGTCATGTACCGGCCCGTGAACTCGATATCCACTCCCATGGAAGAGAGGATCTTGTCCATCGTGAACACGTCGTGCAGACAGGGCACGTTGTGGAGGACGCACGGACCTTCGGCGAGCAGGGCCGCGGCCATCAGCGGCAACGCGGCGTTCTTCGCGCCACGCACCTGCACATCCCCTTTCAGGGGTTTTCCGCCGCGGATGAGAATCTTATCCATGGGCTGTTGTCCGAGCGGCCTTCGCGTGCGCGGCCGGTAACAGAGGGCCCGAGAGCACTCGCCGTTCTATCCCCCGCACCGCCGATTGCATCAGGACTACTGCGATTCCTCCGTTGCCGTTTCCTGCGTTTCCGCGGGCGGCTGTTCCACCGGA
>JAGMZX010000042.1:9397-40571 GCA_018005585.1 Candidatus Hydrogenedentota bacterium
GCGCGGCCGGTAACAGAGGGCCCGAGAGCACTCGCCGTTCTATCCCCCGCACCGCCGATTGCATCAGGACTACTGCGATTCCTCCGTTGCCGTTTCCTGCGTTTCCGCGGGCGGCTGTTCCACCGGAGCCGCGGCGGCGGCGTCAGCGGCGGCGGGCACGGCGGGGTTTTCCGGCGCGGCGGTTCCCGCTTGCGGCGCGGAAACCGGCGCTTCCGCTTCCATGGGCGTCTCCGCGGTGGCGGCGGGAGGCGTAGCGGCCGTATCAGCCGCAGGCGGCACAGCGCCCGCGTCAGCCGCAGGCGGCGTCGCGGCGGCATCCGGGGCCGGAGGCGCGGTTACCGGGACGGCAGACGCAGGCAACTCCGGCGCGGGACTCGCGCCGTCGTTGAAGATAGAATCGAAGCTGGCATCGGTGGCGGCCTGTTCCGCTGCAATCTCCGGCGCCAGGCTCGGGGCCACGCCCCGGCTCACTTTGCCGCCGATGATCGACATCAGCAGCGCCATCAGCATGAAGATGCCAGCCATGGTGTAGGTGAGCTTCTGGGGCATGCTTTTGGCCATGCGCGGCCCGAAAACAGTCTCGGAGCCCGGGCCGACACCGAACGCGCCCGCGAAACCGGCTCCGCGCCCCTTCTGCAACAAGACGATGACAATCAGTCCGAAGCAGGCGGGCACATAGAGAATAATCATCAACCACCAGAGTGCGGTCCACATGTCCTTCACCATCCTTTGCGCGCGTGCCGGCGCGCTTCTCATGCTACTTTGCGACACCCGCCTTCACAACGGCCGCGAACTTGGCCGCGTCCAGCGATGCGCCGCCTACCAGGAAGCCGTCCACATCAGGCTTGGCATACAGGTTCGCCGCGTTGTCCTGATTGACGCTTCCGCCATATTGTATCCGCAACCGGGCCGCAGTGGTTGCATCGAACATACGGCTCACCAAGTCGCGCACGAACGCATGGACTTCTTGCGCCTGTTCCGGGGTGGCATTCACCCCGGTGCCAATCGCCCACACGGGCTCGTAGGCCAGAGCGACCTGTTCCAGGGCGTCCGAGGTCAGGCCGGCCAGCCCTTCGCTGACCTGCCGCGTCAGCACCCCCATCATCTGGCCGCTCTCGCGCTCTTCGCGAGTCTCGCCGACGCAGAACATGACTCGGAGCCCGGATTTAAGCGCGAACTTCAGCTTCTCGTTTAGCAGCGCGTCGGTCTCGCCGAAGTCTCTGCGGCGCTCGCTATGCCCGATGATCACCCACGCGCAGCCGACGTCCAGAAGCATCTGCGGGGAAATCTCGCCCGTGCACGCGCCTTCCGCCTTCTTGTAAGTATTTTGCGCGCCCAGCGCGATATTGCTGCCCGCGAGCGACTTCCCCGCCGCATCGAGCGCAGTAAAGGGCGGGCATACCACAATCTCGACGTCGGCTACGTCCGCCACGAGGGGTTTCAAGGACTCCAGAACCTTGACAGCCTCCCCGACCAGCTTGAACATCTTCCAGTTGCCAGCAATCAGCGCCTTTCTCACGTATAATCCCTATCATGATTGGCCGCTTAGACAAGGCGGCGTGTTCCGGTGGCCCCACCACACATGCAGGCATCGCATGAGCGTTGACCTGCGGCCCCGGCTCGGTAGACGAAAAACCAGCATGCGAGGAAACGGAGCATAGCATGTTTCAGGCCCGAAACGCAAACGCGGTCACGGCGGTGCCGAGGCTCGGCGGATGCGCATAGCGGGGGAAATGCATGGCCCGTACGGCTCTATTGGGCAACGGAAACGCGCCAGCAGTGCTTCGCGAGAGAACCGGTATTTGAATGCAGGATAATAAAGATGCTATACTCCCGTCTGGATTGGCGCCCGGGCCGGGAAGGCATCC
This sequence comes from Candidatus Hydrogenedentota bacterium, assembly GCA_018005585.1. NCBI lineage: Bacteria > Pseudomonadati > Candidatus Hydrogenedentota > Candidatus Hydrogenedentota bacterium. The sequence continues at coordinate 11,266 of JAGMZX010000042.1, forward strand.
ACTTCTTCTTGACTTTCCTGTTTCTCTGGGCTTAAAATTCGGCTGTGTTTGCGGTGCCGAGGTAGCTCAGTTGGTAGAGCAGAGGACTGAAAATCCTTGTGTCGGCAGTTCGATTCTGCCCCTTGGCACCATTTTCTTGTGCTGGAATAGCTCAGTAGGTAGAGCACGTCACTCGTAATGACGGGGTCCGGGGTTCGACTCCCCGTTCCAGCTCCATTTTTGTTGTGACGCCGGGGTTAGCGGGCATTAAATGAGTATTCTGAGCTAGCCTAGTTTTGCTCCTGCTGATACGCTTGGTTTTCAGGGACTGCCGGGCCTCTGCGGAGCGCGGGAAATCGGACGCGATATTATGGAAACAAAGCAATCTTTCAGTACCTCAGAGGTCGCGCGATATTGCCACGTAACGGCCGATACGATTCGCAAGTGGGCCGAAGCGGGCCGCATACAGGTATTCAAGACGCCGGGTGGACATCGCCGCATACGCCGTGAGGATTTAGTGCGTTTTCTGCGCGACAACAGCATCCCAATTCACGAAGACTTGGACAATTCCGGGGTGAAAGTACTCGTCGTGGACGACGAGAAGTCGGTCATTTCGGTAGTGCGCCGCTTCCTGGAGCGGGCACAAACGCCGTTCCAGATCGAGGTGGCCCTGGACGGCTTCGACGCGGGGCAACAGGTGGCCACGTTCAAGCCGGACGTCATTTTCCTGGACCTTCGCCTCCCGGGCTTGGACGGGTTCGAGGTTTGCCGCCGCATCAAGTCAAACAAGGATACGGCGAGCATGCATGTCATTGCGATGACGGGCTACTATGAGGGCGACGTGGCCCAGCGCATTATCGAGTTGGGCGCCGCCATGCTCATGCAGAAGCCCTTTACGCCAGATGACTTGCGTCGTGCGCTCGCGCGTGTCGGCGTTGAAGTGAACTGAATCGAACCTCCCCTGCGGCGACAGCCCCGTCCCTGTAATGCTCCACTGCAGCCCTGTCATTCGACAGGGTTCGCCGTGTCGTCGCGCTGCGGAGAATCGTTCGCGGCCAGGCCAACTGCCCGGGCAATTCCCGCGACAGGCAATTCGGCGCCTCGCCACACCGGCTGACGCGTTGTTGAGGGGGCCGGGCGAGGCGCGGCCGGCCGCGCCCCGCGGCGGGACCGCCGATGCGGTGTCCAGCGGTGCGGAATGGAATTCCGGCGGATGAGCTTGGTATTCTTAGACTTTCGTGGTGCGATTCCCGGGCGTATGGCGTTGGAAGAATGTCTTTTCCCCACCTTCTTCTCAAATGGAGAGTGCGCAGGGACTCGGATTTTTCCAGCGAGGCCGGAATGCGCATAAAACAGCCTTAAGATCAAGGAATCAGAAGTCATGGACGCCGCAGTAGACAAGGATAGTTTTCTGTATCGGCTGCGCCATTCGCTGGCGCATGTCATGGCGCAGGCCGTGCTCGAGGTGCGCCCGAACGCGAAACTGGCCTTCGGTCCGCCCGTTGAGAACGGGTTCTACTATGATTTTGACTTCGGCGACGCGCCGCTCGGCGAAGCGGACCTGGAAGACGTCGAAAACCGGATGCGCCGGATTATCAAGGACAAGCAAGGGTTTACGCGCGCATTCAAGACCCTCGACGAGGCAGAGCGCGAATTGAGCGCGCACGGTGAAATCTACAAGGTCGAGTATGCGCGCGAGCTCGTCGATACGGGCAAGGCGGCCGACGGGCGTCTGTCGTTCTACCGCAACGGCACCTTCGAGGACATGTGCGAGGGTCCGCATCTCGAACACACCGGCGAAGCACCCAAGGGCTGCTTCAAGCTCGACCGCATTTCCGGCAGCTACTGGCGGGGCGATGAATCGCGGCCGATGCTGACCCGCATTTATGGATTGGCCTTCGCTTCGAAGGAAGAACTGCAGGACTTCATCGAGCGGCGCAAGCTCGCGATGGAGCGTGACCACCGGAAACTGGGCGAGGAACTAGACTTGTTCTTCCTCGACCGTGAGGTGGGTGTCGGCTTGCCCTTGTGGATGCCGCACGGCGCGGTGATCCGCGACGAACTCGAACAATGGGCGCGCGAGGAGGAATTCCGCGCGGGCTACCAGCGCGTGTCGACCCCGTGCATCACCCGCAGCGACCTGTACCACCGGTCCGGCCACCTGCCCTATTATGCCGAGAGCATGTACCCGCCCATGACCCTCGATGAGCACGACGAGTACTACCTGCGCCCGATGAACTGTCCGCACCATCACAAGATTTACGACGCGCGCAAGCGCAGCTATCGCGAACTGCCGCTGCGCCTCGCGGAGTACGGCAACGTGTTCCGCTACGAGAAGCACGGCTCGCTGGCGGGACTGCTCCGCGTGCGCGCCATGTGCATGAACGACGCGCACATCTACTGCACTTACGATCAGGTCGAACAGGAATTCGTCAGCGTGCTCGAAATGTACCACCGCTACTATCAGCACCTGCGCCTCGGCAACTTCCGCGTACGCCTCTCGCTGCATGACACCGACAAGGCGAAATTCGTTGCGAACGAGGACCTCTGGGTCAAGAGCGAGAACATGGTGCGCGACGTGCTGCACCGGCTCGGCATCGACTTCAACGAGGAAACCGGCGAGGCCGCGTTCTACGGGCCGAAGGTCGACATCCAGATGAAGAACCTGCTCGGCCGCGAGGAAACCGTGTCGACCTGTCAGCTCGATTTCATGATGGCTGAGCGCTTCAATCTCACTTACGTGGACAGCGACGGCTCAGAGAAACGTCCGTATATTATTCACCGCGCCCCGCTCAGCACCCACGAGCGCATGATCAGCTTCCTCATCGAGTTCTACGGCGGGGCGTTCCCGACCTGGATGGCCCCCGTGCAGGTGCGCATGGCGCCCGTGAAGGAGACCGTGCTTGGCTATGCGCAGGAACTCGCCGATACCCTGCGCAACAGTCTCTTCCGCGTTGAAATCGACCTCAGCGGCGAGAGCTTCAACAAGAAAATCCGCAACGCCGTCACGCACAAGATTCCCAACATCTGGATCATTGGCGAAAAGGAAATGGAGCAGCGCAACGTGACCTGGCGCCGCTACGCCGTCAAGGAACAGACGACCCTGCCCTTCGACAGCGCGTTCGAGTCGCTGAAAACCCTGCGCGCACAGCGCATCATGGACAACTTCGCCGACGCCGCAGTGCCGTTCCTGACCGCGACCCCATAATACGCGCGTTGAGAAGAGGGTCCTGGCGACAACGCGCTTGGCGCTGGCGGCAGCTTGTCCCTTGCCCCAAAGCGCCTTGTCCTTCCAGCCCGTTCTTCATCTGGACTTCAAGCCCGCAAGCGTACTTCGAACCACAGATGGAAGCCCGTACTGCTGTCGCCCTCCACCGGCTGGGCGATTGCGGTCCCTCCGGCAACGTGTTATGGTGTGTCCGGGAGGGGGCATTCATGGAGAATGAGGGCGAGCCGGCTCAGACGGAAGCGCCGCGCTTCCAAGTGGCCATTGCGCCGGACCGGATGCAGGCCCACCTCACGGTGTGGCTCGCGACCGCTCAACACGACACGGAAGCGCTGACGGCGGCGATTCTGGGTGCGCTGCGGCAAGCGGGCGTTGTCAAGGGCCTTGACGAATGGGCGGTCCGGCATGCGGTCGAGACGGCAAAATCCACAGGAGAACCGGCACAGGGCATTGTCGCTGCCCAGGGTCAACCCGCCGTAGACGGTGCGGACGCACGGGTCGTGTTCCATTTTCGCTTGGGCGGCAAAGATCCAGGCCTTGTCGCGAAGGAGCGGATGGCGGGTAACGTGGATGAGGCGGGTCTGACGAAAAGCCTGGTGCGCGCGGGCAACACGTTGGCGGTCGTGGAACCGCCCCAACCCGGCGCGGAGGGCTTTACCGTAACCGGGGAAATACTCGCGCCCAAGCCGGCGAAAAGCGCGGGCTTGAAGGCAGGCGCGGGCGTCCAGTTGCTTGAGGACGGCCGGACCTGCGTTGCCGCGCCAAGGGTAATCGGCTTTGCCGATTTTGCCGGCGAGACGCTGCAAGTGGACCCGCTGGTCCGGGTAGCCAAGGATGGCATGACGGCATGGATGGATGCGTATCCTCCGGCGGACGACGGGATCGGCCTTGAAACCGCGGAGGTGATAAGCCAACTCGAAGCGCTCGGCGTTGTGCATGGGGTCCTGCGCGAATCGGTCGCGGCGGCATTGAGTCAAGCGCGCGCAACCGGCGCGCCTGTCAGAAATGCCGTCATTGCGCTGGGAACGCCGCCGAAACGGGGCACGGACGCGCACATCGCTTTCCTCTTCCGGCGCGAGCCGCTGGTTGGCTGGACGGACGAGGAAGACGCCTCTATCGACTACCGCGAGCGGGGTTTTTTCCAGGCGGTGTGCCGCGGCGACGCGCTGGCGCGCAAGACGCCGGCAACACCGGGCGAGTGCGGGCATGACCTTTATGGAAAAGAGATAGCCTCGGTGCCCGGACAGGATGTGCCGCTCGAAATAGCCGGGGACGTGGAACTGAGCGAAGACGGGCTCGAATGCCGGGCCACCGCTGACGGCGTTGTGATAAGCGTGGGTTCGGGAACGGTCGGCGTCTTCCAGGAGTACACGATTCCGGGCGACGTGGACTTGCACACGGGCAACCTGGAAATGAAAGGCGCACTCGCGATCCAGGGATGGGTCCGTGCTGGATTCAAGGTTCATGCTTCGGGCGACCTGGTCATTGGGGGCGGCATCGAGGCCGCAGACGTAAAGACGGAAGGCAACCTGACCGTCAAGGGCGGCATAGCGGGCGGCGCTCAGACCGAAGTGGTCAGCCGGGGCGCCGTCGCCGCGCAGTTCATCGAGAACGCGTGTGTGCGCGCGAGCGGCGATGTAACGGTGCGGGACGGCATACTGAACAGCCAGGTCACCGGAGAGGGATGCGTGGCAGCGACGGACGGCAAGGGATACATCATCGGCGGGACGGTCCGCGCGGCGAAGAGCATCGAGGTAAACGAACTGGGCTCACGCGCAGGGTTGCACACGGTCGTGGACGTGGGAGTGGACTCCGCGACACGCGCGAAACTGGCCGAGATGGAGCGGGATTGTGCATCCTTCGAGCGCAATCAGCAGAAGATACTCAAGGTTCTGGCGGCATTGGTGCAGAAAGGCAAGGCGGGAAAGCTGGATGCCAGGGAAGCGCAGACCCTGGCCAGGCTCGCCCGTTACCGCCGTGACATTGAATTGAAACGCAGGAACATAGCAGGCTGCTGGAAGCGGCTGGAAGCGACTGAGGCGTCCATCAAGGTGCGCAAGGCCGCATACGACGGCGTTGTCGTGCAGGTCCTGGGACAGCACATGCACGTGCGCGAAGACCTGCTGCAGCCTGGCGAGTTCGTGCTGGACCGCGAACAAGGCCGCGTCGTCTACAAGACATAATGCGCAATAACGGATAGGGAAACAACGCCATGAACATGCAAGACCTCCGCGTGGGGAACCTGATGCACGAGGGTGTCCGCACCGTAAGCGAAGCAATCCCGCTGCGCGACGCCGCGCGGTTCATGCACGACCTGGGCGTATCGAGCCTCGTCGTGGAACAGGTGGACCCGAGCGACGCGTTCGGCATCCTGACGCGGAAGGACATCGTCGAGGCGCTGTGCTCCGAGATGCCCGGCGTGGGACCGCTGCTCGTTTCTGACGTAATGACCAAGCCCGCCATTACCGTGGCGCCGGAACTCGCCATCAGTCATTGCCTGCGGCTGATGCGCATGGCGGGCATTCGCCGGGCGCCCGTGGTAAAGGACGGCCGCCTTGTTGGGATACTCAGCAATTCCGACGTGTTCCGCTGGCTCGTGGAGCACGCGAATGACGCGTAGGGCGCGCCCGCGGCTCGTTCCGCGCCGCCATCCCGCATAATACCGCCGCGCGCGCCCCCCCCGTTGCTCAGCGTTCCACCGCGGCCGCGTTCAACCGTTCGAGGGCCGCGCCAAGCGACGCCGCGGCGGGCAGGGCGCGGTCCTTCAGCGCCTCGGGGTCGCCCTCGCCGAGAAGCGCCTGCGCAAAGTGGCCCGGCTCGATGACCCAGGACGTGGCCAGATAGCCCAGCATGCGCGGTGTTGCATCGCGCAGGGCGCAGTCTATGAGCGCGCGCGCCGCCTCGCTGTCCTTCCAGCTTGCCGGCCATACGCGAAATCGTTTCTCCAGGAACAGGCGCACGGAGGGGTAGTCTTCCTGCACGCTGTAATGCCAGTCGCAGATCACGATGTCCTTGGGGATCAGGTCGATGGCGGGGGCGGTCCCTTTGTCGCTCGCCTCCCAGCCCCGGCCCATGCCCGGCACTGATGCGTCGAGCAGACGATCGCCCCACATAAGCATGGTCAGGCCCTTCCGGCAGACAATATGGTCGTGCAGGTCGTTGACGGCCCTGGCGAACAGTTCCGCCGGCGGTCTCCCGGCGCAGCGCGGACAGCGCGGACTTCCGATCACCAGCACCTCGTCCATGCCGGCGTGCAGCGCATCCGCCTCGAACGCCTCCACAATCTCGTCGAGCAAGTCGAACACGAGCTCGTTCACGCCCGGATGCAACGGACACCAGCTTTTCAGCAGCTTGGCGCGTTCGGATTCGGGCACGTTGGGCGGCTCTTCCATCTCCGGATGCCGCGCCAGCAGGGGAAAGACCATCTGCTGTCTGGCCCAGGATTGGTGGCCCAGGCAATTGAACTGCGGGATGAGCCGGATGCCGCGTACGCGGCAGAACGCGGCGAGGTCGCGCGCGGCCGCCTTCGTGATAACGTTGCCGAAGCGCATATCCGGATGCGAGTCGAAAGCGAAGTTGTAACCGACCTCGTAAACCAGCACGTTCACGGACAGGGGCACAAGCACTTCGTCGATCGCTCGTTTGAGCAGCGGCAGGCCCTCTTCGCCGCCCGCGGGTCCCCACGCCATCACGTGCACGCCGCGCCACGGCGCGTCCTGTTCCGCCGCGGCAATACCAGCACACAGCAACAGCGCCAGCAATACGCGCATTACTTCTTCTCCTTGCTTCCGGGCGTTTCATCCCGGGGCAACGTCAACGTGAACCACATGAGAAAGAGGAACAGCGTGTAGATCGTGATGTTTTCCCAGAGGGGAAAGGAATAGCGCGTGTTCATCGCTTCCGACCACGAACTGCCGATGTGCGTTCCGGAAGCGGCTGCCGCGGCCCTCATCTCCGCGTAAAGGAACTCCCACGCGATGAGGAAATACGCGGCTGCTCCGGTAACGGTCAGCCAGAAAAGAAACGGCCAGAGCAATAGCAGGCGCGCGACACGCGGGGCCGTCTGCGTCCACCAGGCCGGCAACGCATCCAGGAGAAGCAGCAGACCGTGCCACGTGTTGCCGAAAATATACCCTGCAGCGGCGAGCACGGCGGCCTTCTCATGAATATCCGTCCATTCCCAGGCCCCGATGACCGTGCCGCGCGCGTCGGGGAAGCACGCGACGAGCGCAATGCCGGTCGAACCCAACGTCAGCAGTAGCGCACCGATGCGTGCCCCCCATTTCGAGAAGGGGTGAAACCGGCGGCGGATGTACTGCGCGAGCGGAATGGAAGCACAGCCCCAGAAGACCATGGCCATCGAGAATATCCACCACCACTGCGGATTGTGCTTGCTTTCGAAGCTGCCGAGAAAGCTGAAGGTATGCGTCATGATCGAATAGTGATGTTCTTTCGGGTAGCTCAACCAGGCAATGAAAATCGTCCCCCAGAACACCAGCGACACCGCGGCCACGTAACGCTTCAGTTCCGTGGCGGAAAAGTCGCCCGTCGCGTATCGAATCAAGGCGCGCATCATTCCCTCCGCTCTTGAGGACAAGACCTGTATTCTATCGGCGCGGCGTAATGCCGCGCACCCCGACAACGGTCAATACGCCAGTTTGCGGAAATCACGTACGGTGTGAAACGTGATCAGGTTGCCGTCGTGCGCGTTTTCGGCGCGCGCGTCGCCGGACCGCGCGAGCACGTGCAGGTAGTCGCCGTCGATGCACATGGAAGCATAGTGACGGCCCTGACCGGGATCGCCGGAATCTGCGACGCGGCACGCGAAGCACCAATCGACGCAGTTTTTCGAAAAGTGCAGCACAAGCCGGTGCCGCTCGTTGTTCGGCAGGCTGTAGCGGTTCTTGGGCAGGCGCTCGGGGCGCGTCATCGAATCTGTGGACTGGCTGGAGAGCAGCCAAAACAGTTTCGTTGGTTCATCATAGAGGATGTGGAACTTCATGTGGCCGCCGGGGCAGGGCACGTACAGCATCGGTTCGCCGGACGGGGCCTTTTCGAGCGAGACGGTGATGCTGCCGTCCCCGGCTTCGACCGCTTTCGCGACGGCGGCGAGATTGACGCCGCCGGTGTGCGCGCGCATCCAGAGATGAAACGTGCGGCCGTCCGGGTCATGCCAGACGTGATCCGGGTCCGTGAATTGTACAATATTCGTTTCGAGCCAGCCGATGGGCGCCATGTAGCGCGGGTCGCCAATGTTGAGCAACGCGGTGACGCCCGTCAGAAAGAACGGTACGCCTATGAGATGGGGCGGCCCGGCCTGCTCGATGGCGCTGTTGAACGACAGCTCATTCGAGAAGGTCCACGATTCACGCTTCGTCAGGTCAGCGTCTACATCGGCGGAAAGAACCACCGGCGCGAGCACGCTCACGGCCCAGGACTTGAATGCCGGGTCGGTCTTGCGTTCCATGACCAGGAAAATGCGGCCGCGTGTGTAGAGCACGTTGCACGGCGCCTGGTGCCATGACTGCTTCTCCGTGAGCCAGCAGGGTCCGGACCAGGTATCACCGCCGTCGTCCGAACGCATCACCCCGAGGTCGCCCCGGTGTCCGAGCACGTAGACCGAGTTGCCGGCCGCGAAGGGCCGCGCATGGCTCAACGGCATGTCCGTGCGATGTGTCCAAGTCTTGCCCCGGTCGTCGCTCGTATAGACTCTGCCGCGCCAACCTTTCTTCTTGGTCCCTTTTTCCGCGCCGGAGGGCCTGCCGCCGCCCGGTCCGCCCTGGTCCATCGTAGCGACGAGCCGGCCGCGTTCGAGGCGGGCGATGCCGGGGCTGAACGCATAGACGCTTTTCGGGTCTGGCGACTCGTAGACGATCGATTCGGTGCCGAGGACCGGCTGTGGCCGTGTCTCAAAGGGTCTCTCATCATGCACGGTTGCCGTCGTGGCGAGTGCTGGACCTGCCATCAGCGCGTGCAGAAACGAACGTCGTTCCATGGTCTCATTCTCCCTGGCCTTTCAGAATTTCTTCGGCGAGTTGCGCGCGCAGCTCAAGCAGGCGATACGGGTCCTGTTGCCAGCTTCCCCACGTGGGCACGGCCGCGCGGACAATCCTCTCGACGGCATCCCGCCCGCCGCGCGCATCGAGCAGGGCAAAATACTCGTAATCTTCCATGCCGTCGCGCAGGCTCTTCAAGCGGATCGAAGCAACGGGACCGTCAATGCCCGCGTCCGCGCCCGGATAGAAGAGCGCTCCATCGCCATTCCAGCGAATGCGGAATCCGGGGTCGTCCCATGGATTGCGGTCCGGGCTGCCCCAGTAGACCGTCGACCAGTAGAGCAGCCCGGTAATGCCGTAGCGGCGGTTGAGCCACGCCGGAATGCGGTAACTGGTCACGGGATAGTCCACCTGCCAGAAGGGCGGCAGGTCATTTTTCACCGTTTCGTATTCGGGGTGGTACGGGGGCGCTTTCTGAACGAGCGCTGTGTAACTCCACACGTCGTCGCCTTGCGCGATGACACGCTGCACGCTCGGTTCGTGCACGAAGCCGAACAGCGGACACCAGATGTCGAGCGCGCCGTCGAGCGCGCCCCAAGCCGGGTCTTGCGTGTAGGGCTGTTCGACGACGAGCCGGCGCAGTCCCGGCGCGGCCTCGTTTACCAGCGCGCCAAGACGTCGCACCTGTTCGTACGCGTCCGGGTCGTTTGGTTCGTCGAGCATGTACACGTACGCGCGCCGCGCCCAGCCTTTGCGTTCGAGGTAGTCGTACCACGAGCGGTAGAAACGCAGTGCCTTGTCGCGATCCGCGCCGGGCACGTCGCCAAACGGGGCGCGCGGCACATCGATATTCGTCACGTGATAGCGATCCACGAATTCCGTGATCGCAGCATCCGTGGCCTCGTCGAAGATGGCCGCGCCGTCATCCGCCACCAGGGGCCGTAAACGCCGCGGCAACGGCGGGTTGATCCGGTGCTCGGCCAGCATCGCGATATAGCGGTCTTCGATCAGGTCAAAGGCTTCGGAGCCCGGCTCGACCTTGTGATACGCCGCGACCCGCTCGAACCCGCCAAAATGGTTCTCATGCGTCGGGCCTTCCGGGAGCGTGAAGCCCCAGACCGTGAGTTCGACGGGAATCTGGGCGCGTTGATCGCCCGCGTGAACGGTGAAGAGGCCGGCGTAGACGCCGGGCGGCGTTTCGCGCGGCACGAACACATCCACCCAGACAGGCTGATGCTGACCGGGCCACACTTCGAACCCGTTCCCGCCGAAACGGCCGCCTTCGCGCCCATTCTCGCGCCAGACAGGTTGCGCGACGTCTTCGCCCGTGTACGGGTTCTTGAACGGCACGAGCGGGTCCGGCGTGAGCCCCGGCGGGCACGTCGCGCCCGGCGAAGAGTGGCGCACAGGCACGTATGCGACGCGGTAGAGCGTGATGTTGGCCTCGGCGACCTCGGCGCCGCTCTCGCCGCGCAACGTGGACATCCCCGCGACGCAAGGTTTCAGCAGGCCGCCGCGCGCCGTGACGACAACCTGGAACGACTCGTATTCGCCGCGCGCACAGGCGATGACGGCCGCGTCCTGCCCCGCAAATGGCTGCTCCTGACGCACGCGCACCGTCCCTGGCACGGCCTTCAACTCAATTGCCGGTTCGGCAACCGCGACAACCGCGGCCAGGAGCACGGCGGCTAACCCGGCGAACGCAATGCGAGTATTCATGACGGACTCCTTGCGATTCAGGCTCTCATATAGCCTGATTCGGGATAGGGAACGCAAGGGCGAGCAATATCGGAAGGCTGCGGGCTTCAGGCCGGGAACTGGCGCAAACGAGTCGGCCGCAGGCGGACAAGACGTGCCGCCCCCATCCCCGAGGCTGGATTCAAAACGCCAAAGGCGCCGCGGCGTAGTGTTCGATAAGAATGCGGCGAGCTTCGCCCGCGGCGAATACGGAACCAGTGACCAGCAAGGGGCATGAGGGTTCGGCGCGGGGCAGGGCGCGCGCGATTGCCTCGTGCAGCGTCGGGGCCGTTTCGTAGGGAATATCGTCCGCGGCGGCGGCCAGTTGTTCGAGCCGCATGGCGCGTTTTCCGTCGAACACAGTCAGGGTCAGCGTGCGCACGATGGGGCGCATCGCTTCGAGCATGTGGCGCGCATCCTTGTCCGAGGACACGGCGAAGATCACGTGGCACCGCTCGAACACGCGGTGCAAGAACCTCGCGCCGGCAACGGTGTGCGTGGCATCGACAACCACGGGGGGCGTTTCCAGCACGCGTTCGAGCCGGCAGGGCCAGCGTGCATCCGCAAGGCCGCGCAAGATGGCTCGCGCATCGAGCGCGGGAAACGCCTCGCGCAAGGCTTCCGCAAGGCGCACTGCCACGGCCGCGTTGTCGCCCTGATACGGTCCCACAAGCGACAGAGGCGCGGCTTCGAAAGTCAGGCCATGGCTGCGATAGGAGAAGCGCGGTTGCCACGTATCCCCGCTCAGCGTGAAATCGAAATCACGGCCCAGCACGTAGGCGGGACTTGCGAGCGCGGAGGCGCGCTCGAGGATAGCGCCTTGGGGCGCAAGCTTGCGCTCGCCCACGATGACGGGCACGCCCGGCTTAATGATCCCGGCCTTTTCGAAAGCGATCTTCTCGTGGGTATCGCCAAGGTATTCCGTATGTTCGAGGTCAATGCTCGTAATCGCGCACGCCTGCGGCAGGATTACGTTCGTGGAATCGAACCGCCCGCCCATGCCGACCTCGATGACCGCCACATCAACGCGTTCCTCCGCGAAGTAGTGGAACGCGATGGCCGTGTTCAACTCGAAGAACGTCGGCGCGCGCGGCAACGTCTTCGCTTTCGTGCCGAAATGGGCGATGGCGGCGTCGAGGTCCCGGGCAGCGATGGGTTGTCCATTGATCTGGAATCGCTCCGTGAGGTCGATGAGGTGAGGACTCGTAAAACAGCCTGCGCGATATCCCGCCGCACGGAACATGGCCTGCACAAGCGCGGCGACGCTGCCTTTGCCGTTTGTGCCTGCAATATGCACCGTGGGATAGCGATACTGCGGCATGCCCGCCGCATCGAGAAGCGCACGGATGTTTTCGAGTCCCAGCTTTACCCCGTGCAGCGTCAGGCTGTAGAGGTATTCCCGCGGCGAGAGTGCTGGAGTCAGCAGGGTTGCGTCCGTCATGTCAGGATACCGGGGCGGACGGTTCTTGCGCCGCGGGCGCGAGGCATTTGAGTAGCCGGGCCAACAGCGGGCGCAGGTCCCCGCGTTTGACGATCTGGTCGACGAACCCGTTCTCGTACTGGTATTCAGCGCGTTGAAAACCGGGCGGCAGTTCCACGTTCAAGGCGCCCGTGATCAGGCGCTGCCCGGCGAACCCGATATAAGCGCCCGGTTCCGCGAGAACGATGTCGCCAAGACTGGCGAAACTGGCCAGCACGCCGCCGGTGGTGGGGTCCGTGAGCACCGTGATGTACGGAATGGCCGCCTCGTTGAGTTGGCGCACCGCGTCGGCGGTCTTGGCCATCTGCATCAGCGCGAGAATGCCCTCCTGCATGCGCGCGCCGCCCGACGCCGTAAACACGATGAGCGGCACGCGCTCCCGGACCGCGTCCGCGGCGAGCCGGCAGAACTTCTCGCCCATGGCGCAGCCCATGCTTGCCATGATAAAGGAGGCGTCCATGACGCCGATGGCGACGCGGATACCTTCGATCGCGGCAAATCCCGTCAGCAGCGCATCATGCAGGCCGGATTCCTGCTGGGCCCGCTCGATGCGCCGGGCGTAGGTTTCCTCGCCCACTTCGAAGCGCAGCGGGTCGACCGTGCTGATCGTCGTGTTGGTCTCCTGAAACGAGTCCGGGTCTGCAATTTGCGCCACGCGCTGGCGCGCCCCCAGCCGGTAGTGATACCCGCAATTCGGGCACACATGAAAATGCTCTTCGACTTCGCTCCGGTACACCGTTTCGCGGCAGGAGTCGCATTTCATCCACAACCCGTCCGGAACGGGGCTCTTGACCCGGCCCGACGCAGGGAAGCGTTTGCGCTTGAAAAACGCCATGAAACCGTTCTCAAGCCTCCGCGGACTGCTGACCGCCGCCCAGATTGTCGGCATGATACAGCAGACGCCCGCAATGACTGCACGCGTGGATCTTGTGCCCCGCAATCAATTCGTTGATGATCTGGGGCGTCACCATCATGTGGCATCCCGAACAGTATTCGTTGTTAATGGGCACCACGGCCGGGCCCGTCTTGATGCTGCGCCGGATACGCGTGTACCGGGAGAGCAGGTCGGGTTCGATGTCGCGGAGCATGGGCGCGCGCTGCTCTTCCCGGCGTTTTCGTTCGGCGACGACCGTGGCCAATTCCTGGTCGATTTTAGCGCATTCCTGCTCGATGGCGCGCGACTCCGCCTCGATGCGTTTCCGGTCCTCCTCAAGATGGACCCGTGCTTCATCCTGTTCGACCATGATGGCGATGATCCGTTCTTCGCGGAGCGCAATCTGCTTGCGCAGCATATCGATCTCATGCAACAGCGCCTGATATTCCTCGTTCTTCTTGATGATGACGAGCTGACCCTCGTACTTCTTGATCTGCGCCTGTTTCTGCTCGATTTCGCCCTCGTTCTCCCGCTGTTCAAGCACGAGCCGTTTACAGCGCTCCTCGCTTTGTGTCAGTTCCTCCGCGAGCCGTTTCCGATGAATTTCGTACTTGCTCTTCTGTTTCGGAATCTCCGCCTCGCGCTCCCGCAGCCGCTCGATGTCCAGGTCGAGTGCCTGTAAGTCCAACAGTGTATTCAACCGTGCATACCTCCGTTATCAGCCGCTCGAACAGCCTATACTAGCGTCCGGGTCGCGCCGGATGCGAGTCCTGCGTCCCCAAAAAACAAGAACCGCAGCCGAAGCTGCGGTCCTGACAATTCCTCCCGCGGTACCCTTGGGGCACGCGGGTTTGCGCGCCCCTTCCCGGACGCCCGCGGCCGGGTCTGGCACACGGCGCGACCATGCCTGGCCTTCTCGCGCGAAAGCCCGGCTCGCGAGCACGTATCCAGCGATGATTTTCAAGTTCAAGTTCCCTTGGGCGCGCGCATGATGGCTATTTCGCCCGTGCGCACCAATTCCTGAATGCCGAAGGGACGCATCATATCAACAAATGCGTTCACCTTTCCTTCCGAGCCCGTCACCTCGACGATCAACGACTTGTTGCCCACGTCCACCACCTTCGCGCGGAAGATGCTGGCGATCTCGATAATCTCGCGCCGCGTGCCGTCCGCCGTCACCTTCACCATCACCAGTTCCCGCTCGACGTACGATTCCTTGCTCAGGTCCGAGACCTCTATCACTTCCACCAGCTTGTTCAACTGGTTGATGATCTGCAGGATTACCTCATCGTCTCCGCGGACCACCACCGTCATCCGCGAAATGGCCGGATCCTCCGTTTCTCCGACGCACAAGCTGTCAATGTTGTATCCTCGGGTACTGAACATGCCCGAAACGCGCGCCAGCACGCCGAAGTGGTTCTCGACCAGAATACTAATCGTGTGTTTCATTGTGTGGTCACACCTGTTTGTTGTATTGGTTCCCGGCGCGGTCCACGCCTTCCCGGACCCAGCAAAGCACCGCGTCCGCGGCCTCGGATACCGTCCGCGCGACGGCAGACCACTCATCCGGCCGGAACCTGCTCAAGACATAGTCCGCAAGGTCCTCACCGTCCCGGTTGTCGCCTACGCCCAGCCTCAGCCGTGCGAAGGATTCGTCGCCCAGCCGTGCGATGATGGACTTGAGCCCGTTATGCCCGCCCGCACTGCCTTCGCCGCGCAAGCGCAGTTTGCCCAGCGGCAGGTTTACGTCGTCCGCAATGACCAGCAGCGCATCTAATGGGCACCCCGCCATGCGCACCAGCGGCGCCACGCATTCGCCGCTCCGGTTCATGAACGTGAGCGGCTTCACGAGCACGATACGCTCGCCGTCCAACCGCGCCTCTCCGACCAGCCCATGGTGTTTCTCGCGGTCGCACAATACGCCCAGCCGCTCCGCGACCTGATCGACAACGGCGAAACCGAGGTTATGCCGCGTATTGCCGTATTGCGGCCCCGGATTGCCGAGGCCGACCACTATCTTCACGGCGCTGAACCTTTCCTGCGCTCACGCGGCCCGGGTCAAAGCCGCACTTCCGGGCCGGGCCTGACGGGGCGCCCTGGCCGCGGCCGTCACGACTTGTCTTTCTCTTTTTCCTTGTCCTTGTCTTCCGTCTTCTCCGCCTTGCCGCCAACAACCTCGGGCTCCTTGGCGCCTTCGCCTTCCACGCCCTCCGCCGCCGGCGCCTCTACCTCGAGCACACGCGGCGGGTGAACCGTGGCCACCGGCCGGTCTGGCTCCGCCAGAACCGTGACGCCTTCAGGCACGACAAGCTGGGCCACGGTCAGGCTGTGGCCGATGCCGAGGTCCGATACGTCCGCCACGATCCGTTCCGGCGTTTCGAGCGCAAGGCATTCGATTTCGAGTTCGCGCATCTGCTGGTCCAGCACGCCGCCGTCGACGACGCCGCGCGCTTGACCTACCAGTTGGATAGCCGTAACCGTCTGAATGCGTTCATCGAGCCGGATACGCATGAAGTCGGCGTGCACGATGACGCCCGAAATCGGGTCGTGCTGCACCTCCTTCAGGAGGGCCGGCGTGCTCAACGCGGGCTCTTCCGTCACTTCGAGTTGCACGACAGCGTGCTCGCCGTAACGCCCGTGCACGACGTGCTCAAACGAACGCCGCTCCACCAACAGCGGTACCGACCCGCCCGTTCCGCCGTAGAGCACACCGGGGACCTTGCCCTGCGCTCGGGTTCTCCGGGCGGCCCCTTTGCCGCCGCCTTGCCGCACACTCACGCTCAGATTCTGCAGTTCCATTTTGGGCCTCCGGATGCTTGCTAATGCCTGAACAGGCTGCTGACCGACTCATCCTTGTGGATGCGCCGGATGGCTTCGCCGATCAACGGCGCCAGCGTCAGCACGCGGACGTTCAGCGTGCTGTGCGCTTCCTTGGACAAAGGGATCGAGTCGGTAATAATCAACTCTTCGATGGGCGAATCCTTGAGCGTTCCCAGGGCTTTCCCGCTGAAGACCGGGTGCGTCGCGCAGGCGCGGACGCTCAGGGCGCCGTGTTCTTTCAAGGCACGCGCCGCCTTCACCAGCGTGCCGGCCGTGTCGATCATGTCATCGTAGAGCACCGCGTGCTCATGTTCGATCTCGCCGATTATATTCATCACTTCCGAGACGTTTTCTTTGGGGCGCCGCTTGTCCACGATCACCAGACGCGCACCCAGGTCGTTTGCGAACAGCCGGGCCCGGGCCACGCTGCCGGTGTCCGGCGACACGACCACGATTTTCTCGCGGCTCGCCACCTCGCGCATATGCTTGACAAACACCACGTCCGCGCTCAGGTGGTCCACCGGTATGTCGAAGAACCCCTGAATCTGCCCGCAGTGCAGGTCCACCGTCAATGCCCGGTCCGCACCCGCGGCCGTCAGCAGATTAGCGACGAGTTTGGCCGTGATCGGCACACGCGGCTTGTCTTTCCGGTCTTGCCGGGCATAGCCGTAATAGGGCATCACCGCCGTGACCCGGTCCGCGGAGGCCCGTTTCGCGGCGTCGATCATAATCAACAATTCCATCAGATGATGGTTGACGGGCGGGCATGTGCTGTTGATGAGAAAGACGTCCCGGCCCCGGATGTTCTCGCCCATCTGGACCTTGATTTCACTATCGCTGAACTGGGAGATGTCGGCGTGCCCGGGCTCGATCTCCAGGTGAGCGCAAATGCCTCGAGTCAACGCCTGAGAGGCGCTGCCGCTAAATATCTTCATATCTCGCGAATGCCCCATGGGAACGACCCCTTCTATGGTGTCCAACAGCATACACACATCGGGTCAGGGAGAGAACTGGCAGGGGCGGCTGGATTCGAACCAACGCATGCCGGGACCAAAACCCGGTGCCTTACCACTTGGCGACGCCCCTAGCCGGCGTTTCGCCGCGGCCGGTTCCCGCCCTCGAGAATGGGGGGAGTATAGCAATCGTTACGCGCACAAGTCAATTTG
This sequence comes from Candidatus Hydrogenedentota bacterium, assembly GCA_018005585.1. Taxonomy (NCBI): domain Bacteria; kingdom Pseudomonadati; phylum Candidatus Hydrogenedentota; species Candidatus Hydrogenedentota bacterium. Next base: position 28,544 of record JAGMZX010000042.1, read on the forward strand.
CCCTGCACGCTTACGACACGCGGCACGGCGCCGGGCCACTACACGAGCGTAAGAAAAACGAGCACTGCCTGGAGGTAGAGCGCGCCGCCGATAAGGGCCGGAACACAGCACACAAGAATGACCGGGACGGCCACTCTCAGGCGGAAGCGGGTCAGGAGCAGATAGACGCCCAAGCCACCAAGAATCAGGCTGACTGCGGCGCAGACCGTCAGTCCCAGCAGCGAGACCGGCCATTCAGCAATCTCGGGCAGGAGACGCTGCCGGCCATAGGTAAGCGAGGCCAGGAAACGGACCAGCAGCACCGGCGCGGCCTGGAAAAGCAACGCGCAGATGGGAAACAGGAGAAGCAACAAACGTTTCATTCCGCGCGATCCTCCAAGTGCAACTGCGCACTGCCGCTGAGAGAGGCGGTCGATTCCTTGATAAGCCAGGCTGCATCCGACCTGCCGAGCGTGAACCACTCATACTGGCGGAAAGCCGTTGCGGCAAGAGCGTTGCTCGCGTCCGTGGCTTCCTGGAGCGTGCCGCCGCGCGTCCACCGCCGCAGGAAGAAATAATAAAACACGGACGACGAACTCACCCCCGGGTGGCCGACGTAGGCGTCCGCGCCCAACGCCAGCCACTGTGCGCCCTGTGGCAGGTTATGACAACCCGTGTTGTAGACGAGCCGGAGCCGCTGCCGCCGTTCCGCCGGCAGCGCGGCGACCCAATCGACGTATTCATTCGTGTGCGCGAGCAGATACAAATCAACCGACTCGTACTTCGCGAGCGCCTGGTCGAGGCAGGTCACAAACGCGTCGCGCAGATTCACTTTCTTCGCCTTGCCCCCCTTCGACTGCGTGAAGTACCACGCCGCGCCGTAATACCGGTTCAGATAGCCCCATGTGAAGATTTTAGAGCCCCACTCCTGAAACGGCGTCACGTGGTCGCGAATCGCCAGCGCCGCGCGGCGATCCCGCCCCGGCGGAACCGACGTGTCCCCGAAAATCCCATCGCCCAATACCGCAACGACCAGCACGTAGGCCAGGCACGGCATCGCCAAGGCAATCACGGCTGCGGCCGGCTTTCTCATATGGTCTTCAACGCTTTCATTTCCGGCGGTTCCCTCCGTCCAGCGCACAGTATCGCAGGCATGCTCCCGTTCCGCAAATCCTGCCAGCAGGAATGGGACCGCGGAGTCGGCTCGTCACAACAGGATGCCCGTCAGCGCCCAGACCGCCAGGATCGCCACGATACCCTGCACGAGCGTGCCCAAGGTCTGGAGCCGGTACCCTTGCGAAACGGAGAGGCCGGACAGTTGCGTCACGACCCAGAAGTAACTGTCATTCGCGTGGCTGACCACCATCGACCCCGCGCCGATCGCGATCACGGTCAGCGCCCGGCCCGCGGGCTCATCCAGGCCAAGCGGCTCAAGCAGCGGAGCGACAATACCCGCCGTGGTGATGATGGCCACGGTTGAAGAGCCTTGCGCCGTCTTCAGCGCGGCCGCCGCAAGGAAGGGGAGCCAGACTCCCAGTCTCGCCGCGCCGAGGTTTTCCTGCACCACCCCGGCAATACCACTGGCCTCCAGTATCTTCCCGAAGGACCCGCCTGCGCCTGTCACAATGATGATCACCGCAGCCGCCAGCACCGCGTCGCCCACCCAGCCGCGCATCGAGTACAGTTCCGCCTTGCGCCGCGGGGGCAGACTGCAGGCCAGCGACGCGCCCAGAAGCAATGCGACCACGGGATGCCCCGCGAACTGCAGCAACGCCGCACAGGCCTCCTCACCGAACGGATGGGACGGCAGGCGCGCAGCGGAATGCGTCACGATGAGCACCAGCGGCGCCACGATGGGCAGCGCCGCACGCAGCGCGGAAGGAGCGTCAGCGGGCACTTCCGGCCCGTCTTTCGCAATTTCGGCAGCCTCTCCCGGGACAACGCGGGGCGCGCACAGCACCGCGAACATCCACCCCGCAAGCATGACCGGCACGCTCACGGCCAGCCCCAGCAAGATTACGAGCCCGAGGTCCGCGTTGAGCATCCCTGCCGCCGCGACCGGCCCGGGCGTGGGCGGGACCATGGTGTGCGTTGCGTAGAGGCCAAAACTGAGCGCCATTGCGGCCGCGGCCGCCGACGCGCCGGTCTCCCGCGCCAGCGCCCGGCCCAACGGCGACAGAATGACGAATCCCGAATCGCAGAAGACCGGGATGCTGACGATGTAACCCATCACGCCCATCGTGAGCGGCACATTGCCGCGCCCGGTGACGCGGAGGATACGCTCCGCAAGGCGGTAGGCGCCGCCGGAACGCTCAAGGAACACGCCGATAATCGCGCCCGCGAGGATTACGATGCCAATCTTGGAAATCGTATCGCCAAAACCCTCGTTGATTGCGTCGATTACCTGCTGCAGCGAGAGGGCGCGGCAGAGGATGCCGTAGCCGAACGCAGCCGCCAGCAGCGCCAGGAAGGGATGCAATTTCAGCACAGTCGTGGCGGCGATGATGAATGCGACGGCGTACACGAGCAACACGATGAGTGCCATGAGACTTCCCCGCCCGGCGAAGCCGCCGGGAACACCACCTTCGCGCGCGCAGGAGACAGCGCAAGGGCCGTAAGCCCGGGCCGCGCCGGCCGCCCGCCAGGTTACTGCACGAGACTGGAGAGCTGCAGGATCGGCATGAACAGGGCAACCACGATGCCACCCACCACGATGCCCATCATCATGATCAGCAGGGGCTCGATGATGCTGGTCAGGCTGTCCACGGTCGCGCGCACTTCCGAATCATAGAAATCGCTGATTTTCATCAGCATCTGTTCGAGCGCGCCCGTCTTTTCCCCCACGGCGATCATGCGCGTGACCATGGCGGGAAACACTTCCGACCGCGCCAGCGGGTCCGCCAGCGTCTCACCGTTGCGCACGCTGTCGCCCGCCTCGTGCACGGCCCGCGCGTACACTTCATTGCCCGCGGTGCGCTCGACTATTTCGAGCGCCTGCAAGATGGGCACGCCACTGCGCGTCAGCGTGCTGAGCGTGCGCGTGACACGGCTGATCGACACCTTGCTCAACAGTTTGCCGAAAACGGGCAGCCGCAGTTTGAGCGTGTCGAGGTTGTACCGGCCGGACGCCGTCTTCGCGTACATGCGCAGGAAGACGACGGCGCCGGCGATCGCACCGATGATCACCACCCATGCATACCAGGTGCGCAGCATATTGCTGATGTTGATGAGAATCTGGGTCGGCGCGGGCAGTTCCCGCCCGAAGCTGGCGAAAATCTCCGCGAACTGCGGCACCACCCAGACGATGAGGCCCGTGGCTATGAGAATGATCATGCTGAACGCCACGATTGGGTACGTCATCGCGGACTTGATGCGCCGCTTCAGTTCCTCCGTCGCCTCCAGGTAGTCCGCCAACTGCAACAGCACGCCGTCCAAGTCGCCGCCCGCTTCGCCCGCGCGCACCATGCTGACGTACAGGTCGGGGAAAGCGCGCGGAAATTTGCGCAACGCGTCGCTGAACGTCTCGCCTGCCTCTACGTCTTGCGCCACGCTCGTGATCACGCCCGCGAAATTCACGTCGTCCGTCTGGTCCGCGAGAATGTCCAGCCCCTGCAACAGCGGCAGACCCGCGCTGACAATCGTCGACAACTGGCGCGTGAAAACGAGCAGGTCCGCCGTCTTCACCCGTTTGTTCAGCCGCGGCGCGCCGCCACCAAAGGAAAACAGGCCGCGCGATTCCGTCAGCGCATCCACTTGCAGGCCGCGGGATTGCAGCATCTGCATGGCGGTCTGCCGGTTCTCCGCCGTGACATTGCCGGATTGTTTCGCGCCGTTGGCGGCGCGGGCTGTGTACTTAAACGTAGGCATAAGCGAGGCTCTCCTGCTTCCACTACCCTTGCACAGTATAAGCAGAATGGCTGCTGATGACAAGCGACATCTACCCCATCCACCACCGCTTCTCCCTGTGCATCCCCTTGCTCAGGGAATGAGACGGCCCGCCGCGGCGCCCGCATGGCTGAGACGAACCGGCCCGTACGGCGCGACTGCCGACGGACCGGCGAGGGTTTGGCGTCAGGTCTGTGTTCTATGTTTGCGGGAACCGCCGCCCGGCAGACCGTCTCCTAACCGGGAAGAGCAAGCCGCATGCCGGATTAAGGCCTCGCAACAGCCGAAAAGACGGGGCCCGGCCCAGACCTGTGCCGGTTTTTTTCGCATTTCGACGGGAAGCCCTCGTCAGAACGGCTGTTTCTTGCCATATTGCGGCGGCGCAATCGCTTACGGTGCCTTATCGGGCGTCTCCGTGGCCTCCACTTCGCGTCGCAACTGGAAAAGTCCCAGCTGCTCGCGATACAGGCAGTAAAAACCCACCGCAAACACGGGAAACACATTCGTGAGGTGCGCGACGATGGCCATGGCGAGGCCCAGTCCCTTGGCCGTCTCGAGCGAGTGTTCAGCCGCGCGGCGCGGAATCTCGGCCAGGCACGCCGCAAGCGGGCCCGCGTGGGGCGTTGCGAAACCGGACACGACCTGGGCCGCGGCCTCGCCGAAGGCGTAGGTGGCTGGCACGGCCGGCATGAGCAACAACACGGGCACCGCGACCCCGAAGTGAAACTGCCCAACGAACCCGGGCGTGCCCGGCACGCTGATCGCCAGCGCCAGAAACGACAGGACAATGAACGGCGCGTACCACGGCAAGTGCAGGCCGAACGCAGTGGCGCACGCGAGGTAGGTCAGCACAAACACACCCCACGTCAGCAGCGAGAAGAACAGCGACTTTGCCATGTCGATGGCCGAGCGGAACACGTGCAGCCCGTCCGCGAAATGCTGCAGCATCTCGTGAACCCGCGCCGCAAGCGCGTGCGACACCGCCCCGAACACGGCATCGGAGATGCGCAGCACGAGCCGTTGCCGGACGTAGAGCACCACGAACGCGCCCACAATCAGCACGATGAACAAGGCCACGCGCAACGCGTACGTGCTGACCATGTCCGCCGGAATCACCCCCGCGTAGATCGAGGGCGGCAGCCGGATATCGTGGGCGGGGTGAAACGCAAACGCCGCAACCAGCACCACGGCCATGAGCCCGAACAGGTCCGTGACCCGGTCCAGCGCGACAAACGCCAGCGACCGGCTGAAGGGCAGATTCGCGAGCCGCGACAGCGCCAGCGCGCGGATGGCCTCTCCCGCGCGAGCGGGCAAGATGAAATTGCCCAGGAAACCGATCTGCGTGGCACTGAACATATGCCGGAATGACACCGGTTTCGCCGTGCGCACGATGTAACTCCACCGCCAGATGCGCGTCACGAACGTGACCAGCACGCCGACCACCGCGGCGCCGATCCACCACCAGTTCGCTTGCGCGATGGCGTGGCCTACCGCCGGCCAGTCCGTCCCGCGAAAGAGCCACCAGACCAGTGCCACGCCGATGCCCAACCCCAGGACAATCTGAACTTTCTTGCTTAGCATGCGATGCTTTCCCCGCCCACGACGCGCGGATTATAGCATGACGGGTCACGAAAAAGATGGAAATGGCCACAGCCGAATTACTGTGACAGGCCGGCGCGGGGTGCGGCCGTTCACATGTTGCGATACAGCTTCACGGTTTGCGCGCCAATCGGATTCACGCGGCTGGTCGTCATGCGCGCGCGTTTGACCTGAAGCAATTGCGCGACGGTGGGCGGCGGGGGCGGTTCTTCTTCCTCCTCCGTCTCTTCCGCGTGTTCATAGGCGACATCAGCGGCGGAACGCAGTTCGTACAGCGAGTCGAGGTGGCATTGCATGCAGAGGCGCGAACCCTCGACCGGCTTCCGGCGGTGGCAGGAGGAGCAGACCTGCGCCTGGTCCACATACCGCGACAGGACCGGCAACTCGCGCAGCACGCGACGCACCTCGTTTTGCGAAAGGCCCGTGTGCAGCGCGATGTCGATGGTGCTGCGCTTGTGGTCCCGTTCCACGGCGTCGCTCACGCGCTGCAGCGCATCGCCGCGCGCAAGCGCACACTCGCGGCAGTACGGCGACCCGCTCTCGACGGAGTAAAGCCGCCCGCAGTCCACGCACCGTCCTATCGAGGTTCCGTCAATCACTTTCGCAAATCCGGTCGACGACTTCGTCCACCCGCCTGCGCAGGTCGGCGAGCGACCCCGCGTTGTCAATCACCCAGTCCGCCGCCGCGAACTTCGTTTCGGGCGGCGCCTGCACCCGCAAGCGGCGGTCCGCGTCATCCCGGCGCATGCCGCGCCGGTCGACCAGCCGCCGCAGCCGCTCCTCACGCGGGCACGCAACTACAATCAACCCGTCGAGCCACGGTTCGCGCACCCCGTTCTCCGCGAGCAGCGCGGCGTCGATGACCACCGCCGGAGGCCCCGCTTCGGCCAAGGCCCGGCACCGCCGCGCGATTTCCCGCGCGATGGCCGGATGCACAATCGCGTTCAGACGCTGCAACGCGGCCGCATCGCCGAACACCGCCGCCGCCAGCTTGTCTCTGTTAATTATACCCGAAACGCAGACGGCTTCGCCGAAAGCGGCGATAACGTCCTGTTCCGCCGCGCCGCCGGGCCCAATGACCTCATGCCCGATCTTGTCCGCATCGATCACGGGGATGCCGCGCTCTGCAAAGCGCTTCGCCGCTTCGCTCTTGCCGCTGCCCGCGCCGCCCGTAAGTCCGATAATTCTCATTTCCAAAACGCCCGCCTGCGGTTGCGCGCGGTATTATGGGGCATCGGCGAAAGACCGTCAATCTCAAGACCGCGTGGCAGTTGACATACGAAACGGCGCGGGTACAGACTGCCGGGCGCAAGTCGTGGTTCGTCATGCGCGGGCGCGGAGCGGCCGTGCCGGGCGCCTTCAAGGAGAAGAACGACATGAGTACCGTATCACGCAGGCATTTCTTCCAGGCCACGACGGCCGCCGCCGCCGGGCTCGGCGCGGGCATGGTCCCCATGAACGCGGTCAGCGCGCAGGAAGAGAAGACCACCGCCGGGCCGCCGTACAAGCTTGGCATGGTCACCTATAACATGGGCAAGGACATGGACCTCGACGGTCTTATTACGTTCTGCGCCGCCGCGGGCCTCGAGGGGGTCGAACTCCGCACTACGCACGCGCACGGCGTCGAGGTGACCCTGAGCGCGGAAGAGCGCCAGACCGTCCGCAAGAAATTCGCCGATTCTCCCGTCGTGCTGGCCGGGCTGGGTTCCGCCTTCGAGTTCCATTCCAGAAATCCGAGGGAAGTCGCGCGGAACGTCGAGGGAAGCAAGGAATACGCGCAACTGGCAGCCGACGTGGGCGCGCCCGGCATCAAGGTGCGCCCGAATGGCGTCTATGAGGACGAGCCCGTGGACCAGACCTGCGAACGCATCGGGAAGGCTTGGCGCGAAGTGGCCGCCTTCGCGGCGGACCTTGGCGTGCAGGTGCGCATGGAGGTGCACGGGAAGCATTCTTCGCTACCCGCAAATATCCGCAAAATGCTCGATGCCGCGGACCACCCGAACGCGCTCGTCTGCTGGAACTCGAACAACAGCGACCTCGATGAGACCGGCAATCTGCAGACCGGTTTCGACCTGCTCAAACACGCCATCGCGGAAGTGCATATCAATGAGATCGGCATCGGCGGCTATCCCTGGCAGGCGCTGTTCGACAACCTGAAGGCCATCAACTACAGCGGGTTCTGCCTGGCCGAGATCGCGTATAACCCCGAGCCGGAACGGTTCATGAAGTACTACCGCACCCTCTTCGACCTCTACACCCGCCGGTAGCGGCTCAGGCAAACCGCATTCCGCAGCCCGGGCGCCGCGCACGCGCAGGATGAAGAGGTTGAAATCCGCTGCCTGGCGTGTGGTTCCGGGTCTCCCCCGCGAAATACCGGTTCCTTGGCGCGAAGCGTCCGCCGCACGCGGCCGGGTGCCGTTCAGACGAGGCGCCAGGAGGGGCAACTGCTTTGTCTTGCCTGCTTTCCTACCCGGCGACGCGGCGCATGACGGCTTCGAGCGGCCCCAGCTTGAAGCGTCTCGAATACAGCGCTGAGAACGTGACTGCGGCGGCGAAGAAGCCGCAGGCAATAAGAAAAGAAGTCATCCGGCTTTGCTGCAGTATCCCCAACACGAACATGGGGCCCAGCACGAGAAACGTGTGCGCGAGATAGTGGGTAAGCGACATGCGACCGGTGGTGGCCAGTGTCTCGATGACGCGCGATTTCCGGAACCGGTCCGCCAATTCGAGGCAGACGAGAATCGCGGAGATGGCAACCAACGCGCGCGCCACCATGAACAACAGACGGGGATCCACCACCAGGAGCCGCAGCATGCCGTCCGCCAAGGCCACACCCGTGTCAGGACGGTAGAGGAAGCGCAGGAAGCCGTCGGCGCTCATCGCAAATTCGAATAGCAGGGTAATGGGCAGGAAGACGAGCAGATAGCGGCGCCGCCCCGCCTTGTCGAATATCGGCCGCTGGGCGAGCCACATGCCGACCAAGACATAGGCGGCCCAGGGAAAAACCGGATGGTAGCCGTTCAAAAAGGTGTTCCGGACGAAGCCGCTGGGCGTCAGGTAGCCGTTATACCAGATGTGCCCGTTTTCCCAACCGACCTCGTCGTCGAAAACCTGGTTGATCGCGTACGCCACGATCAGCACCAACGCCGCGCCGGCAAGGGGCGTCCAGGAAGGGCGAAAGAGGAATAGCGCGCAAAGCACCATGTAGAAACCATAGAAATGAAGAATGTCTCCCGGCCAGAACTGGTAGTGAAAGACGCCCACCGCGACTAGAAACACGCCCCGCTTGACGATGCGCGCCACGCTGTCCCGCCTGGGCGCCGGGTCACCCGATGCCAGGGCGTTGCGCGCCAGGAGCGCGAGCCCGGCGCCCATGATGGTCACAAAGGCCGGCGCCGCCCGGCCCTCCATACGCGAAAAGAACCAGACCAGCCAGCACGGGCCGGGGCCGTGGGCTTCCATGGCGTTCTTGTAGTTCTCGATGACCATCAGGAATATGGCGAGCGACCGCGCCATGTCTATGCCCACGATGCGATGGCCCCTTTTCGGCACCGCGTCGATACCGGAACGCCCCGCCCCGCAGCACGCGCCCGGCGCGGCGCGGCCGCATCCTTCCAACCCGGCTTGCTCCGCCATGCACTCCCACCCTTTGCTTCTACCGGGGGACTCCGACATGGACCTGCTCATATCCCCGCGAACTGGTCGACCGGATACTAGGGGGACACTCTCCGGCGTGTCAAGGGCATGCGGTGTTGCGCGCGTCACAGTAAGCGGGTCCTGGGTGAGCTTGTTATCGTGACGCCACTCCGGCGGTGTCACGAGAAGAGTGCGTTCCTGTATGGAATGCGCAAGCGCGCATGCGCTTTGATATTCCCGGAGTTCGCTCCGCGACAGGGAGAAATGGGGGACGTCCACCTATTTTGAGAAGAATTGGGCGCACCGCGCCTGCACACGCAGACGGGCCGCCCTCTGGTCGAGGATTCCTTCTTGAGCATACTGGAGAAGGTGTTGCGGCGCGGCGCGCACCTGTGCCGCGTGCACCCACTATTGACAGGGGAACCCAAGTGTGCTAGTTTTGGTTCGATGAAAGGAGAACGGAAGGTCAGTTGTACACGCCTCCGGGATCGGGCCGGGCCTTCCTGTTCGAGTAGGTGGGTAAACACGTCCTACGGGTAGACATCACGCGCTTAAGCTCCCTCAACACGTTTCCACGAGGCGCGGATCGCCTCACCGGGGCCGCAAGGGGGCCAAGACCACCGTGGACGATTGGTGGAGGAGGACAGATGTCTTCTTATACGGAAACTGAGTATTGCTCCGGCCCGAGCACGAAACATAACTGAACTGACAGCCGTTACGAGACTTATGAGGGCTTCGGCGTCGGGGTTCTATGCCGCGATGGCGCGGCCCAATAGTGTGATGAAAGCACCATATGACCATTGTTAAGCTTCCGTGGTAGAAATGTGAGAGGATAGAGATCTAATGAAGAAAGACCTCGAACTACAGCGTCTGCTGGACGAGCTGGGTTTGTCCGGACCCGAGCGTGCCGAGAAGCTGCGTATTCTGAAGGAAGACATGAGCAGGCCCGTCCGAATCGTGGGCATAGGGCAGACTGGAGTCGGAAAGACCGAGCTGCTGAAATCGATCTTCCGTATCTCGGAGAAGCATCTTGCGGGGTGCCTTGCGTTCAAAGGACGCAAGGAGGACTTTGACAGGTTGGAGACGGGTGCGGTTCGCTCTGTGACCAAAGAGTTCTTTTCCTTCACGATTGAAAACACGGAAGGATTCCGTGTCGAGTTTACTGACGGGCCAGGTCTTGGCGAGTCAGGCGAAACTGAAGACCGTCACCTCCAAATGTGGATCGAAGAGATTCCGCGCCACGACCTGCTCTATTGGGTTCTGGACGCCTCAAGTAGGGACATGGCTCACATCCAGCGGAACATGAGACACATCCTCGATGCGACAAAGTACCGAGATAGGCTTGTTGTCGTTCTCAACAAGGTCGACCAAATCCTCTTGCCGATCGAACTTGAGCTGAACGGAGTTGTCGGGTGGGACCCTGACCTGAACCGCCCGTCAAAAGCGCTTCTGCGACTCATTGAAGAGCGGACGGACGACATTATGGAGAAGCTCGAGAAGCACATCGCGCTCCGTCGGGAGCAGATGGTGGCCTGTTCGGCGAGGAGGCGTTGGAACCATGGTACCGTGCTCGACAAGATCCTGCAGTTCCTCCCAGAGGAGAAACGACTCAAGGCATCACGAAACCGCGAAGTCAAGGACTTCACCGAGCTCATGACAGCACGTGGCCGCCGAATTGTCAGTGGCGAAGAAGACCTTGATCCTAGTAGGAGGCCGTAAAATGCCGTACTGTCGAGACTGTGGTACGGAAATCTACGGCTCGCGGGTGTACTGCGGTGAGTGTGCCAACGACATTGTCGAGCGGTCCCGGGATAGAATCCGGGCCGCAGATACCGATGAACAAAGACGAATGTACAATGATCGAGACTATGCACATCGTTGGCTTCAGTCGCTGATAGGCTGGATCATTGGTTTGATGGACTTGATGTCCCGGATCTTCTCCGGCGGGTGCTACATCACGTCCGCAGTCGTGGCATACAGGGGATTAGCTGATGACTCTCCGGAGATGGGCCTGCTGCGTACACTGCGGGAACGGTTTCGAGAGTCTGCGGATATGACGCAAAGATATGACCTGGATTCCTACTCCATCATCGGTCCCGTTCTTCGTAATTGGATCAACTCGAGGAGGGATGCGGTCCTCATTTGGGAGTACGTGTGGCTTTACATAAAGGAGGTCATTGTTCTCGTACGGCAGGAAGAATATGAAGCAGCCTACATGGTCTTCAAAGAGCGAACACTACGCTTGCGATGGGACGTGTTGTGCGGGCGACATGAACGGGTGAAGAAAGCCCATCCTGGGAACAGCATACAGCGGAAGGCGCTGGGCGTCGCCGCTGATCCTAAGTGTTAAGCGCGAAGAAAGGAACCTATGAAACTTAAGTCTTTCACAGTCCAGAAGTATCGCAGCATCATCGCAGCAAAGAAGATTCCGACAGGAAAAACCACCATCCTCGTGGGGCCGAACAACGAGGGAAAATCCAACATCCTCCGAGCCCTCGTCACCGCCATGAACATATTGACGCGGGAACGATACGCCCGTGGGGCGACCGGTCGCGTACGCGAGGCGCTGCATAGCCGACGTACCTATGACTGGGACACTGACTTCCCGGTTGCGCTCCAAGAGCAACAGCCCCGTGGAGAAACAATCGTAATATTGGAGTTCGAACTGACAACGGCCGAACTCGATGAATTTCGATCTAAGATCGGCAGTCGTCTGAGTGGTACACTTCCCCTTCAGGTCGCTGTCGGGCCACGGGGCTACAAGGTTACCGTGCACAAGCAAGGGCGGGGGTCCGCAGCGCTGTCTAGTGTCCTGAGTTAGAAATTCCTTCACAAAGTCGAGCGATCTTCCGGAAGATTTCGTCGGCTGTTGCCGTCCAGATGAAAGGTTTCGGGTCCTTGTTATGGGCATCCAGGTAGTCATGAATAG
>JAGMZX010000043.1:0-31469 GCA_018005585.1 Candidatus Hydrogenedentota bacterium
GATCTGCGCCGCCGCGGCTAGGCGGGATACCTGTCGTGGCATGGGCCTCTTGCCCACGGGGTTGCCCGGTCGGGCCGCCCGTGTCACGTGACACGGGCATCTTGCCCATGCTCTTGACTCACTCTGATGGTCCGCATGGGGCGCCGCCCGGGCTACGGCAAGCATCCAGATGAAACTCCCGCCCGGGTAATGTGTAGTATGTGGAAGGAGGCAGCAAGGGGATAGAATGCCCGGATATGGCGGGAGAGGAGCGGTTGTAGCGCCATGAGCATGTTCACGAGGCGGCGTCTTGTTATCGCGGTCTTCTTGTTTCCTGTGGCGGTCGCTTTGGTCGCGCGCTCCGCGGGGAACGGTATCGCCGCGCCGGAGGACGGCCCCTTCACGGAGGCGTTCCTCAACGGTGGCTACCGCGCACATGACCTTTTCGGGCTGCTCGATGGCAGTGCGGCCATCGCGTACGGGGTGCGCGATTTCGACGGGGAAGGCCAGCTGGTGTCGCTGGTCAGCTACGCGTCGAGGTCGCCGCTGAGCTACGTGGTCGCGCCGAATGGCCGGTTCCGGCTTTTCGGGGACGATTTCGAGGGAACCTATACCGGAACCGTTGGCTTCGGCGGCGGCGGCGCGTTCTATTCGCGGCGCGCGGCGGCGGGCGCGGACGCGCAGGTGCTGCCGGGTTATGCGGCATTGCGCGTATCGGTCGAGTCACGGTCCGGATGGGGGGATGGCCATTTCAACGGGGTCTACGCGTACCACGCGTTGATTCGCGAGCGGACGGCCGTCTGGCGCAACGTTATCGGCACGGCGACGGCGGACGGCGCGGGCGGGCTCGCGCTGGCCCGGCCCGGCATGACGGTGACGCTGGACTATGACGTGGCCTCGGACGGCCGCGTCGCCATCGGGCCTCAGGGACGGGATTTCGCCTCGCTGGCGGAAGGCGGCGCGCTCGTGTTTCATACGCCGGACCTGGGTTCGGGCGAAGACCCTCTGTATGCCAACGGCTACCTGGGCCTGGCGATCTACGTGCGTGAAGCGGCCGGGCTTACCACGGGCGATTTCTCCGGCACGTACCGGGTGCACGAACTGCGCATCGGCTCGGGCGGCAGCAACACGGCGGACGTGGGCAGCATCACGGCAGGCGGCAACGGTGTGTTCTTCGGCGCGCTGGGCTCGCGGGCGTACTCGGGGCGCATCGAACTCGAATCGACGGGCGCGTTCCGTTTTCGCGACGCGGCGGAGAACCGTGGCGCGCTTGGCGCGGGCGGCGATTTTGCGGTCGTCAGCCGGAACGGCGGGCTGGTGCAGCACGGCGCCGGCGAGGCGCGCCTGCATTGCTGGGTGCGTACGGCGGGCGGCGGCCCGCTGCCGAATGACGCGGACGGCGACGGCGTGCGTAATGACGTGGAAACGGCGCAAGGCAGCAATTCGAACAACCGCGACACAGATGGCGACGGCCTCTTGGATAACGCGGACGCGCGGCCCTTGACGCCGGACAACACCTTTACGGCCACGTTGGCGCAGAGCGTATTCACGGTAACGGAAGGAGGGGCGTCGCCCGCGCCGGCGACGCTGACCCTTTACTCGGACGATTTCCCGTTCTTCGATTGGAGTGTTGCGGCGGACGCGTCGTGGGTCACGATTGCGCCCGCGCACGGCGAGGGCGACGCCACGGCGTCCGTCTCAATCAATACGACTGGCTTTACGAGCGCGAACAGCCCGTATCACGCGCGCCTGCATATCGCCACACCGTACATGCGTCCGCACGCGGACCTGGACATCACGGTCAACGTGCTTGGACCGCCCGTCCGCGTGAACATCGCGCCCGCCAGCCTGACCTTTTACGCGGTGCAAGGTCAGCAGACGCCTACTGCCGGGAAATCCACCGCAATTTCCAGCCCGGACACATCGAGTTTCGCATGGTCCGCCGCGAAAAACGCCGCCTGGATCAGCGTTTCCCCCGGTTCCGGCACAGGGCCCGGCGTCACTTCAGTGGCCGCAAATCCCGCCGGCCTCACGGCGGCAGGTTCGCCGTACACCGGCGTGGTTACTTTCACCGCGGACGGTTCGAGCGCCGCGCCCGCCGTGCTGACCGTCACGTTATATGTGCTGCCGCCCCGCGAACCGGGCGTGCCGTTCCGCGTCGCGCCGTCGGCGCTGTCGCAGGGGTCGCCCACTATCGCCGCGGGGGATGGCCTCTATGTGCTTGCATGGGCGCAATCGAACATCGTGCAGGCAGCGACGCTGGACGCGCAGGGCGTGCCTGTTGTCGAGCCCGTGCCGGTTTCTCTGGCTGCGCAGGGACCAGCCGCGAACCCGGTAACGGCGATAAACGCGATGGCGGGCAAAGCATGGGTGGTCTGGGAACAGCGCCTTGCCGAAGGGGGGCAACCGCTGTTGCAGGGACGCGAATTCGAAATTGCGGCGGGGGGGCCGGGCCCGCTCTTCGGCGTGGCAGGAGGTACGCAGGGGTGCAGGGCGGCGTCCCTTTGCTTCGACCCCGAGCGAAATGCCTTCGCTGTGGCGTATGAGCGGGCGGGGGACAACACGGATGTGCTCGTGGCCGTCTTTGACGCCGCTACGCGCGAAAAGCGGTATGAAGTCGTGCCCGCAGCGACGGAGCGCGACGAAGGGATGCCGTGTATTGCACTCGATGCCGCGCGCAACGCCTTCCTGCTCGCCTGGTCCGAGGAATTCACTACGACGGAAGACGCGCCGCAAGCGCGGATCCTTGCGCAACGGATCTCGGCCGCGGACGGGGCCGCGTCCGGCGCGCCGCTGGCTATCGACGAATCGCCGGGGCTGCATGAGGCGCCCCGCCTTGCCTACGACGCCGTGAGCGATGTCTGGAACGTGTTGTGGCGCTGGCGGGCCCCGGAAACGGACACCTCCACTTACGGCATGCGGCTCGCGCGCTTCGCCGCGGGCGCGCCCGCCGTCACGGTAGTGGGGGTATCCGAGGCGCCCGCGTCGAGCGCGGGCCACGATGTCGCCTTCGCGCCCGCATCCGAGCAACTGATGCCGGTCTGGAGCGGGGGAGAGGGAACCCGCCGCGTCTTCCTGCGCCGCTACACCGCTGCGGGGTTTGCCTTGCGCGGAATCGAGGCGTTTCCCGGCGATGCCGGCGACGCATACGCGCCACGGCTCGCGCACGAAGCGGGCAGTCCGGAGTCCATGGCCGCATGGGTCGACGAACGTGACGGGCTTGCCCAGATCTACGGCATGAGAATCGCCGCGGGTTCCACTGACGAGGATGATGACGGGCTCCCCAACGACTGGGAGCTGGAACACGGCCTCGACCCGCTCGACGGGACAGGCGACGACGGCGCCGCGGGGGATCCGGACGGAGACGGACTCGGCAACTTGGAGGAGTTCGTCATGGGCACCGACCCGCATGATGAGGACTCCGACCAAGACGGTCTCTGGGACCGCCAGGAGGACCGCAATCGCGACGGCGCGGTCACGGGTGACGAGACGAATCCGCTGGCGGCGGATACGGACGCCGACGGCTTCGAGGATGCGGCAGAGTGGTTCCTTGGGTCGAACGGCAACAGCGCGGGCGCAACGCCGCGTTCCGGCATTGCGCGACTTGAATATGGGGCATTTCCGCCAGGCGAGCCGGGCGCATTGCGCGTACATATCGCGGCGGCGCAGGCGGGGTCGTACACGCTCGGCTTGAACACCTCGACCCCGCTTGGGTGGAAGGCGCCTGAAGGGTGGACGGCGGCGCTGGACGGCGCGCAGACTGTCGCGTTGACGCCGGGTTCACACGTGTTTCAGATGGAGATAACCGCGGAGGAACCGGTCCGCCCGGCGGCCGACCACGGCAGCTTCGTCTTTCGTTTGACCGGGCCAGACGTGGACCAGACGCGCACGGCCATCCTAGTCGCCGACGTGCGGAGCACGCAGACAGGCACGGACGTGCCGGCGGACGCGCTGGCGAGCGACTACGCGCCGGTGATTCGTCTGCACCGCGAGGAATTCTACCGGCCCGTCCCCGTTGAACTGCCCTTGTCGCTCGCGCGATTGGATCTTGGCAACTCGGAGGAACTGCGCGTTGCGCCGGATGCGCTTGACTTGTATCAGTCGCCGCAGTCCGAGGCGCGCGTCGACCTGGTCGGCACTTCCTTGCAGCAACTGCGCGACAACTACCCGGGGCCTTCCGCTCAGCCTGAGCCCGTCGTGTATTACACGGTCGCCACGGTTGACAACTATTCGTCCGAACCGGCCGCGCCCGAAAAACACGTTGTTGTTCAGTATTACCTGCTGTTTCACGCGGACGAATGGGGGCGTAATGTGCTTGGCGGGCATCGCCACGAAGGCGATTGGGAGATGGTGCAGGTCCTGTTCGACGACGCGCTCGAGCCGTATCGCGTGACGGCGACGCAGCGGCGCGAGGTCGCGATCGACCTCGCGATAAGCGGCGGCGCGAGCGCGGCGTGGGACGCGGTCGAGCGCATGGGCGGCACGCATCCCGTGATGTACGCCGGTCAGGGCGGGCATTCGCTCTATTTCCGGTCAGGCGCAACGCGTTACTACACGGGCCTGGAAGTGCATGACGGTCTTGGGGAATGGATGCTGCCACGCGCGGCGGACGCGCCCCTCGTAGAGACGGATTATCCGAGGGCCGCTCCGTTGCGATTGGAGCCGATAGCGCGGCTCGGCGAAGCGGGAGTGCGGCCTTGGCAGCGCTTTGCAGGGCTCTGGGGCCAGCGCGATTTCCCGCCCGACCCGACGGACCGGCCCAGTCCTTCGGGCCGCAACGGCGCGCCGGGCCCGGCGTTTCTTGGCGACTCGGATGTTCCGGTGTCCGCGACGCTCGTGCGCAGCTGCTGGACCGACCCGTATGCATGGGCGCAGCGCGCGAATGTCTTCGGTGGCGAACGCACCACCCATGTGACCGCGCGGCTGCCGCAGGCGCTTGCGGCTCGCACGGCCCTGCTGGCCGACGCGCGCGGCCGCGTCTATCGCGCGCCCGTGCAGCCGGACGGGCGTTTCGAGACCGATGTGCCCTCGGGCAATTACGTGCTCTGTGTTGTGACCGAGGATGAAACGGGCTACGACGTGCTGGAAGCCAGCGCGGTTTTCGACGCGCCCGGCGGTCCCACCATGTTGTTTCCCACGTATCCCGGCGGCGTGACAGACCTCGGACCGTTTGCCTTGTCGGAGGGCAGACTCAGCGGTTCGGATATCTATGGCCGCACCGACAGCGACGGCGACGGGTTCGCCGATGCAACTGATGCGGACCAGGACAACGACGGAACCCCCAACCTGGCCGATGCGGATGCGCTGGGCGACGGATTCGCTGACGCCTACCAGACGCAGGACCCGGACGGCGATTTTGTGCCGTTCTACTTCGAGGATGATGCAGCATCGCCGGATTCGGGTGCTCCCGCGGACAGCGACGGCGATGGGTTCATCGACGCGTGTGACCTGGATATCGATAACGACGGCTACACGAATGCCGAGGAAGAGGCCGCGGAGACGGACCCGCGTCATTTCTTCGACAATCCGGAGGAGAGAGTGGGCGACGTGGATCGGGACGGCGAGATAGACGCTGTGGACCTGCAGCGGCTGGTCAACATGGCGCTGGGCGCGGAGGCGGTGAGCCCGCGCGGCGATTTCGACCGCGACGGTGCCATCCAGGCCTACGACCTGCAGCGCGCGGTACTGCGTGTGCTTGAGGTGGGAGGGGCTTGAGCCCAGCGGGAAGCGGGATTACCTGCGGCGCTTGCGCGGCCCGCGGGTGCGCGCTCCGGGGCGCCGCCGGTGCGAGGGGTTGCGGCGCGGCCGGTCTTCCGCGGGGGCGTCTTGCGTCTTCCCGGGGTTTCTGGCTCCGGCGTAGGCGGGTTGGGCGTCTTCCCGGGCGTTGAAGCTGTGGCAGCGGGGGCACTCGGATACCGCCTCGGCCTCTTCGTCGAGGTAGCTGTAGGCGCAATAGAAACAGCGCCAGAGATATTGCTTGCCGAGCACGCGCTGGGCGCGTTGCATGGTCACTTGCGTGTAGACCCAGATGACCATGGCGCCGATCAGGACAATCGCGCTGTAGAGCAGGAGGGCCTGGCTGAGGCTGATGGTGATCATGGCGCGCCTCGCGCGCGCGCGATGTGCAGCGTGCCCATCTGATTGACCGCCGCCGGGTCGTCCAGCGGCTCGAAGCGGTATTTCAGCACCGTCGCCTGCACGCGGTCGAGCACGCCCGTGTTGTCGAGGGCCGGGCTCCACACGTTGATCACGCGTCCCATGGCGTTTACTTCAATCACTAGCGAAATGGGCTGGTCCAGTTTGTCGGGGGGGATGTCCCACAAGGCCTGCAACGGCGGCGCAAACAGTAGCTCCCGGCCGCGCGGCTCCGATTCCCACTCGAGATAGGCTTCGAATCCTTCAGCGGGCCGGTGGACCATGCGTGGCGCGGCCCCGTCGCTGTCCGCTGCCGTTTCTTCGCCGCGCGAGCCCGACAAGGCGAGGCTGCTCAACGATTCGCGGACGCGCGCGAGCTCATCGCCGAACCTGCGCCAGGTGTCGCGCGGCTCTTCGCCGAAGATCGCCTCGCGCCGGTCGGGATCGAGCAGGGCGTCCCGGCGGACGCGGAGCCGGTTCAATTCGGCGAACTCGAGCGTGGGCAAATCGATGGGCGGCGGCCCGTCGGTTTCGTAGAGGCGCGCGCCGCCGAGTTGCAGCATCCCGTCCGTTCTGCCAAGCCCGGCAGCATCCGCTCGCGATGTCCCGGGCTCGTCCGCGGGCGCTGGTTCCGGGACTGCCTGCACGATGCGGAATTCGACGTAGCGGATGTCCTGGCGGGGGAAGAAGATGACGACGCGAAAGAGGGTGATGGCGGAGAGGTGCAGCAGGAGCGACGCGAGGAATGACCACGTCAGCAATCGGCTGTGACGGCGGCCGCGCACCTCATTCCTCCTCCTCCTCGGGAGGCCGCGCGGCGATGCCATAGCGCGCGATGCCCACGCTGTTGGCGATGCCGAGCACTTTCACGAGTCGGGCAGTGGGCACTTGAGCGTCGGGCCGAATCAGCACGAGCGCATCAGGCTGACCGGTATGCAACTCGCCGAGCACGGCCGTCAATTCCGGCCAGCCGTAGATCTCGGTCTCGTTGACATAGACACGGCCGAGTCCTTCGATGCCTTCGGTGCGCAGCTTGCCGGTTTCGTCGTAACCGGGATACGCCAAGGTGATGGAGATGTCCTTGTTTTCGAGTTCGCGCGCGCCCTCAGCCTCGGGCAGCTCGACCTGGATCGAGGTCTGGACGACGAACGTCGACGAGAGCATGAAGAAGAGGATCAACTGAAACACACAGTCGATGAGCGGGGTGAGGTCGAGTTGCGCGCTGACGCGCATCTTTTTGTCGCGCGACAATCGCATCGCTTAGATTTCCCGCTCCCCTTTGTGCCGGGTCAGCAGATCGACCAATTCGGACGAACTGACCTCGAGTTCGAAGACCATGTTCTCGACGCGCGTGACGAAGTAGTTGTAGACGACAAGCGTCGGAATCGCGACGGACAGCCCCGCCGCCGTGGTAATCAGCGCGTTGTTGATGCCACCCGCCACATCGCCGGGCGTAACCTGGCCTTCCTTGTGCTCGATGACGGCGAAGGCCCGAATCATGCCGGCCACCGTGCCGAGCAGTCCGAGCAGCGGCGCGACAGTGGCGCAGGTGGCCAGGGCGGACAGGTAACGCTCGAGTTTTGGTACTTCGAGGTGCCCCGCGTCCTCGATGGCTTCGCGAATCTCGGCCTTGGCCCGGTTGTGCTTGAGAATACCCGCCTTGAGGATGCGCGCGACCGGCGCGTCCGTTTCGTCGCAGATTTCGACGGCTTCCTGGACGCGGTTCTGGCGCAGCACCTGACGCACGGTGTCCATGAATTCGCGGGTGTCAATGCTGGCGCGCCGCAAGGCGATGAACCGTTCGATGGCGATGGCCAGCGCGACGATCGAGCAGAAGAGGATGGGCCACATCAGCGGCCCGCCCTCAAAGAAGAACTCGATGGGCGTCAGGCTGGGCGCGTTAACGGCGGTTTGCGCGGTTTGTTGCGCTGCGTCGGCAAGGGCGGCCGACTGCGCGACGTTGGTCAGCGCGTCGACGGCGGCCGTCGCGGCATCTGTGGCAGCTTGGGTAGGGTCCATGGGTCTTTTCACTTCCTGTTCCAGCGCCCGCGGCGGCGGGTCGCGGTCAATGCCCCACGAGGGTGCCGAGTCCCTCCGCGGTAAAGATTTCCAGCAACAGGCTGTGCGGCACGCGCCCATCAATGATGTGGGTCTTCCGCACGCCATAGTCCAGCGCTTTCAAGCAAGCGTCGACTTTCGGAATCATGCCGCCCGCGATCACGCCTTCGCGTTTCAGCCGCGACACCTCGCTCGCGCGCAGCTGATGCACCAGCGATTGAGGGTCGTCTTTGTCCTGGAGAAGCCCCGGCGTGTCGGTCAGGAACACGAGCTTCTCGGCCTTGATCGCCGCGGCGATTTCACCCGCCACGCTGTCGGCGTTGATGTTCCACGTGCCGCCCTCGGCGTCCGTCGCAATCGGCGCGATCACGGGTACCATGCCGGCCCGGCAGATCACGTCCACGACCTTGATGTGCACGCCGCTGATCTGCCCGACATGGCCGAGGTCGCTGCCATCCTCGAGCACCATCTTGCGCGCGAAGAGCAGGTTGCCGTCCTTGCCGCACAGGCCGACGGCATCCGCCCCGGCCCGGTTGAGCAGCATGACGATCTCCTTGTTCACATGCCCGGCGAGCACCATCTCAACGACATCCATCGCGGCGCCGTCCGTGACGCGCTGGCCCTGATTGAACGTGGATGGCATGCCGAGGCGTTTGAGCATGGCGTTGATTTCGGGGCCGCCGCCATGCACGACGACGGGGTTCATGCCGACGTATTTCATCAGCACGATGTCCTCAAGCGTACTCTTGCGCAGTTCCGGGTCGAGCATGGCCGCGCCGCCGTACTTGATGACAACGGTCTTGCCGAAGAACTCCCGAATGTAGGGCAGCGCCTCGATGAGGATGGACGCTTTCTGTATTGACTGCTCCATTGCGTTCCCGATTCTGATTCAACTCCGGTAATCGGCGTTGATCGAGACGTACTCCTTGCTCAGGTCAGAGGTCCAATAGGTGCACGTTCCCGGGCCGTCGCCGACGGACACGCGCAGGGCGATGTCGCGGCCCCGCATGCGTTCGGCGGCTGCGGCCTCTTCATATACCGCGGGCAGGCCGTGCGTCAAGACCTGCAAGTCGCCGACCCAGATATCGAGGCGGGCCGGGTCGAACGCCACGCCGGCATATCCCGCCGCGCAGGCAATACGGCCCCAGTTCGGGTCCGAGCCGTTGAACGCCGTCTTGCACAACTGCGACATGGCGATACTGCGCGCGATGGCGCGCGCATCGCCGTCGCCGCGCGCGCCTTCCACGCGCACTTCGACAAACTTCGTCGCGCCTTCCCCGTCGCGCACGAGCGCTTGGGCCATGTGGCGGCACACGTGCCGCAGCGCATCCGCGAAGGATTCGTAATCCGGCGCGCCCGGTTCGAGCGCGGGCAGGCCCGCCTGGCCGTTGGCCAGGCACAGGACGGTGTCGTTGGTGCTCATGTCGTTGTCGACGCAGATGCGGTTGAACGACTGCTCGACCGACGCGCGGAGGACCGCCTGCAAGTCCTTCGCCGCGATGGCCGCGTCCGTCGTGATGACGCAGATCATCGTAGCCATGTTCGGCGCGATCATGCCTGCGCCCTTGACCATGGCCCCGACGCGGACCACGCCTTGAGCCAGCGCGACCTCGACCGCCGTCTCCTTTGGCACGGTGTCTGTCGTCATGATCGCCCGGGCGGCGTCGCCGTTGCCCGCGGGCGAGATCGCCGCAAGACAGCCGTCGACGCCCTGCATGACGCGCTCCATGGGCAGCGGCACGCCGATCACGCCCGTGCTCGCTATCAGGACCTCTTCCTCGGGTATGTTCAGGCCCCCCGCGACGCGCCGCGCGGTCTCGCGCGCGTCCTGAGCGCCCCGTTCTCCGGTGCAGGCGTTCGCGTTGCCGCTGTTGATGAAGACCGCGCGCGCGCGGCCCTTGCGGCACACCTCCTGACACCACAGCACGGGCGCCGCCTTTACGACGTTGGTCGTGAACGTGCCCGCTACGCTGGCGGGCGCGCCGCTGACCAGCAACGCGCAGTCCTTCTTGGCCGATTGCGGTCCCTTGATGCGCGCTGCAACACCGGCGGCCTGGTAGCCTCGGGGCGCGCAAATGCCTCCGTCGACCTGGTTCATGGCGCCATGCCGGGCAGCCTCAGCCCGGTCCTTTCGTCCAGCCCGAACGCTATGTTCATACACTGAATGCCCATGCCCGCCGTGCCGCCGACCAGATTATCGATCACGCTGACAATGATCAGGTTCCCGGTGCGCTCGTCCTTGACCCAGCCGAAATCGCAGAAATTCGAGGCGCGAATGTGGTTCAGGTCGGGAATCTTGCCCTCGCCCAGGACGCGCACGAACGGCTCCCGCTCGTAGCAACGGTAGAGGTCATTGAGGTCCACGGGACGCGACGGGCGCACTACAATAGTGGACAAGATGCCTCGCGAGTGCGAGGCCACGTGCGGCGTGAACTGCACCTGGTACTGGCCGCCGATCTCCTGCTCGATTTCGGGCACGTGCTGATGCACCCCGAGCTTGTAAGCACGCACGTTCTCGTTCATGGCGGGGAAATGGAAGACTTCGTGCAGCGCCCGGCCCGCGCCTGACACGCCGGAGATGGAATTCACGACGATGGGCGTCTGAGGCGCGGCCGCGGTGGCCAGCGGGCGCAACGGCGTGACGACGCTGATGGGGAAGCATCCAGGCACCGCGACCAGCGATGCCGTCCGGATTTGGTCCCGATACCACGGAACAAGGCCATAAACGGCTTCGTCGACGAGTTCGGGGTGCGTATAGTCAGCTTTGTAATACTGTTTGTAGCGCGCGGGGTCTTTTATCCGGAAATCGGACCCCAAGTCCATCACGCGCACCCCGGCGGCGCGCAACGCGGCCCCCAGCGCCATGGATTTCGTGCCCGGCACCGCGATGAACACCACGTCGCAACGTTTCGCAAGTGCTTGTGCATCAAAGGCTTCTATGGTTATATCGGTGAGTTTGCGAAAGCCGGGCAGCGCCTCATCCAGCCGTTGTCCACCCTCGACTTCCACAGCGGCAGCCAGTTCGGCTTCCGGATGGGCCATTAGCAGCCGCATGAACTCCCGGCCGCCGTAACCTAAAGCCCCGACCATACCTACACGGATCATGCGCGATTCTCCTTTGTCCCGGACGGCCATCTACACAGTAAAACCAAGGCTTACCCCGAGCGCCCGGGCCACCCCACACAGCGGGCCGCAGTACCGGGCAAGCCTCGAACAAGCATATGGCCTTACGTTTCAGATAACATGAGGGATGCAGACATTATAACGGCAGCTTCAGACTAAGACAAATGGCAGGTTTTCGGCGGGCGCGGTGTGGCGGCTGCGCCTGAGGAGACCTCGGAACTGACCCAGACGCCCGGAAAAGACCAGATCCAGGAAACTTCAGCTTTTCGGGGCGCTGGGTGTGTTGGAAATATGTCTTGCAAGTTTTCGTGCATCCGTGTCATAATGAGCGACGGGTAAAATGGGTTCATCGTGTGGGAGCGTGAATTCGCGGCGCCGAGGAGTCGCTGCGGGATGTACGGTTTCGGCGGGGAGCCGAGTGCTTGGGAGACAAGAATTGTAGGTTCTTATTTCTGCAGTCTGTCGGGAGTGTTCCTGGATGGTGAGGCATAATTCAACACGAAAGGAATGAGGCAATGGATTCATCGCTTTGTTCGCATGGTGGGCGGGTCAAGCGGCGCGACGCTTGCCTGCGGTCTTGGAGCGTCGTAGTCCTGTTCGTGGCCGTGCTGTTTGCCTGCGTTGCGGCGGACGCCGCGAAGATGTACTGGACGGATAGCGGGTCGGACCGGGTGCAGCGTTCCCGTCTCGACGGCAGCAACATCGAGAATCTCGTGACGACCGGGTTGATCGGCCCGTACGGTATCGCGCTTGACCTGGTCAACGGGAAGATATACTGGACTGACAACGGGTCGAAGAAGGTTCAGCGCGCGAACCTGGACGGCACGTCGGTCGAAGACTTGGTTACGACAGGGCTCAACATCCCGCTGGGGATCGCGCTTGACGTGGCGGGCGGCAAGATGTATTGGGTGGACCAGACGCTGCAGCGCATCCAGCGCGCGAATCTGGACGGCACCAGCGTAGAGAATCTGATTACCACGGGTCTAGCCAGGCCGTACGGCATTGAACTGGACCTCGCGGCGGGCAAGATGTATTTCTCCGATTGGAGCCTTCAGAAGATCATGCGCGCGAATCTGGACGGCACCGGTATTGAAGACGTGGTTGTGCTCGGCGGCACGTCGCAGATTCTCGATATCGCGCTTGATATCGCGGGCGGCAAGGTGTATTGGGCGGACAACGGGACGAACAAGGTTCAGCGCGCCAATCTGGACGGGACAAATGTGGAAGACCTGGTGACGCTGATTGCAACGGCAACGCCGCTGGGCATCGACCTCGACCTGAGCGCAGGGAAGATGTATTGGGCGGACAGCACGCTGAAGCGGATTTCCGTCGCGAACCTGGACGGCTCGAATGTGGTGAATCTGGTTACGGCTCTCAATACGCCGCGTTTCATCGCTATCGACCCGCGGAATGCTGCGCCCGAGGCCGAGAATGCGCTCGTGGCGCCGGCCACGCCGGTGACGGCGGACGACCTGACCGGCACGTACGACTACAGCGATGATGACGGTGACGCGGAAAGCGGCAGTCAGATTCGCTGGTACAAAGATGCGGCGCTGGAAAGCGCGTACAACGACCTTCTGACCGTGCCGGCCGCGGCTACGGCAAAGGGCGAGGCCTGGTATTTCGAAGTCACGCCGTCGGACGGCAAGGACTTGGGAAGCGCCGTGCAATCCAATACGGTGACTATCGGGAACACGGCGCCGGCTTCCGCGAATGCGGCCCTTGCCCCCGAGCCCGTTTACGTTGACTCCGTGGCCCTGACCCTGACGTATGATTACGATGACGTGGACGGCGACCCGGAGAGCGGGACGCTGATTCAGTGGTATCGCAATGGCGTTCTGGACAGTGCTTACGATGGCCAGACCGTGCTGGACGTTTCCGCCACAACGCCTGTGGCCGGGGATGAATGGTACGCTACGGTTCTCGCTTCCGACGGCACGGATGCCGCCCCGCTCTTGACGTCACC
Source organism: Candidatus Hydrogenedentota bacterium (assembly GCA_018005585.1). NCBI lineage: Bacteria > Pseudomonadati > Candidatus Hydrogenedentota > Candidatus Hydrogenedentota bacterium. The sequence goes on from JAGMZX010000043.1 coordinate 13,262, forward strand.
CACGGTGGAGGTCATCGCGCATCTGTCGGTAGCGCTGGACGGCCCGGCGGTGATCGACGCGATACGCGGGAACCGCGTGGAAATGAGCGTCACGGTGACCGGCGGTGTCGTGGCGAACTATGCGTTCCAGTGGCAGTTCACGCCAGCGGCGAAAGAGGTGGAAGCAAAAGACTTCAATGATCAGATCCTGGTTCTTGACCCCGTTCAGCTGGACGATGCGGGAACGTATGTGTGCCAAGTGACGGATGGTTTTGACGTGGTGACTTCTGATGCGGTCACGCTCAATGTCGATCCGGGCGTACCGGCCGCCGGGTTGGCCGGTCTGTTGGCCTTCGCGGCCGCGAGCGGTCTGGGCGGCGTTGTGTTGATCCGCCGCAAAGAGAAGAAGTAAGCACTCCCTTCTGCTTACTTTCGTGGGGCCACCCGCTATCAGTGGGTGGCCCCAGTCATGTCAGGCGGGCACAACTGCCCAGCCCGGGGGAGTGCGTCCTCTGCACAGCCTGCGTTGTGCTTGTGAACCATGAGGACGCCGCCGCGAGGCGGGGTCTGAAGGGAGCGGCGGCAAGCGGGCGCGCGCTTGCGCCCGCGACCTCAGGGCCTTATTCTTGCACACCACACACGAAAGGGTGCGCCGGTGAAGTCCGCCACATTGAGTCCAAAGGAAGATCGCCGGTTGCTGCGCGGCCATTTGTGGGCGTACCGCAATGAGTTTCAGCAACTGCCCACGTTGGAAGACGGCGCACTTGTGGATGTATTTACTGCCAGCGGACGGTTTGTAGGTCGTGGTTTCTATCAGGCTGATGGCGGTATCGCGGTGCGGCTGCTGAGCCGGCGCCAGGAGGAAATCGGCCAGGATTTCTTCGCGCAACGCATTGCGCAGGCCCGCTCGTTCCGCGAGCGTCTTTTTCCCGGGTCGGACACTTGGCGCTGGATACATGCCGAGAGCGACGGGTTTCCCGGGCTCGTCGCGGACCGGTACGGCGCGCTTGTAGTGCTGAAGACCTCTTGTGCCTTCTACGCGCAATCCGCCGATGTGATTGCGGGAGCATTGCTCGCGGAGCCGGGCGTGAGCGGTGTCGTGCTGAACGCCGGCGAGCGGGTGCAGGCCTACGGCAGCGTTCCGGAAGAGCTGACTGTCGGCCTTGGCGGTGTCGCGCTCAGCGTGAACGTGCGGTCTGCCCAGAAGACGGGCTTGTTCTTGGACCAGCGGCTGAACGCGGAGGGCATCCGTCCTTTTTGTCCCGGAGCGCGGGTGTTGGACGGACACTGCTACGCAGGCGCGTGGTCCTGCACTGCCGCAAGAGCGGGCGCGGCGGCCGTTCTGGGCGTGGATACTTCCGCTGCAGCCATTGATGCCGCCCGGGCCAATGCCCGGCGCAACAATGCCGAAGGAGTCTGCCGGTTTGAATGCGCGCCCGTCGAGGAGGTGCTGGCGCGTGGCGAGGGATATGACGTGGTCATTCTGGACCCGCCGGCCTTTGCCAAGACGCGCGGCAGCCGTGCGAAGGCGCTTGCGCGCTACCATGCGCTGAATGCCGCGGCGATGCGCGCGGTGTTGCCGGGCGGGGTGCTGGTGACGTGCTCCTGTTCGCACTTTATCGACCCCGCCGGCTTCACGGAGATGCTGAAGCGCGCTGCGACGGCTGCGAGGCGGAAGGCGCTGCTCCTGGACTTGCGCGGGGCCGCTCCGGACCACCCCGTGCTCATGGCCATGCCCGAGACCGCGTACCTCAAGTGCGCGACAGTCCGCTTGCTCTAATCGGGATTCTTGTCGAGTTCCTGGCCAACCGCGAAGGCGATATCCGGCGCCAGAGACGGTTTCGGCGGGAAGTAACGGGCGATGCCGGCTTCTTGCGGCAGGGAAGCGAACCGGGCGGGGTCGCCGCCGTAAAGATACAGGCCGAGATTTTCAAAACCTTTTGTCTTGCGGAGCAGAATGCAGGTGTGGACCGCGGGGAGGTCTTTCATGCCCGCGTTAATCAGCAGTGCCCGCGGCGCTACGCCGCGCAAGTGGGTCAGGCCTTCCACCGTGCCGGTGGTAATGAAGGCGTCGATGTTGCGCCGCTCGAAGCAGCGGCGCAGCCGCGTGGCAAAATCAGCGTCTTCATCCATCACCATAACTTGCACGCGCGCGCTCGATTTCTCGGGGATTCCCACGCGTTCGAGCCGCGAAGTCACGAAAAAAAGGATATCATTGAGCGCCCGTTCCTGATTGGATTCGAACTCCAGGCCCAGGAATACACCTTCCGGTCCGGGGCGATAGTTTCGGACGAGCGCGCGGACTTCCTCTACCATGATGCCGTCAGGGAGCGGGAACGAGAGGCGCACATTGGACGGATTCTCTCCCGGGCCTTCCTGGCATATCACGGCGCAGCCGCCCAGACTGAGGTCGCGGATTTCGCCCTCGAACGTCCCTGTCCGGCCCGCTGACACCGTGCACGGGGCCTGTAACTTGACCCGCTCATGTTTGCGAAATGTGACGTACTGGATTTCCGGCGGCCAGGTGATGCGAAGGTAAGGAGCGTTGCGGCGGGTATCCCAGTCGATGATAACGGAATCAAACGCGCAAGCGCGGCCTTCATGCAGGAACCGCACCACAATGGGCATTCCCTCCTGAAGCGCGACGAAGAGGCCCGCGTCCGTCTTGGGCCGGTCCAGCAGCAAGTGGGAGGGCTTTCGCCAGCCGCGCAGCACCGTCTTGAAGCGCGGACCGTCTTTGCGTGCCGGTTCCGTGTGCAGCATCACCACGGCCCCAACCTCAAGAAATCGCTCGATTTCTTTCTGCTCAGCAGGCATGCGGCCATCTCCTTACCCGCCCAGAAAGTCAGGAAGTTGCCAGCGTATCCACGATAAGGCCCGGCACCAACCCGTCACATAGAAGGTACCGACCCTCCTATACTCTACCCCTCGAGACTGCTGGATGTCCATCTTCTTGCAAAATGCCGGGCCTGTCGGGTAAGATAGACATTAGGCCCGGGTGGTGGAATTTGGCAGACACGCAAGAATGAGGGTCTTGTGCCGAAAGGCGTGCGGGTTCAAGTCCCGCCTCGGGCACCATATTACGCTGACTGACCTGGAAGCTCACGGAGGTTCCAGGTTTGTTTTTTATCCATTCTCAAACAGCAGGCTGCGGCAATAGGAACACGTCAGCATTCCCCGGCGTCTCCTGCGGGAACATGGCTGCCCCTATGGGCATCTTCATCGTTGGCAGGCGATAGCGGAAGATGGGTATTTCCGGTCTCGTGCCCGTTTTATGATTTTGAAAAGGCGGGGTCCCCTTTTCCACATTGCACCCTTTCCACATTCGGAAATCCTCTTCTTGCCCTTACAGCAGGTCCATCTGACCGGGTCGCAGAAAATGAGCCGTGGAGAGCGTCGGCGAATCGGAGTCAAGGCCTGCTCTCCTGGCAGCCACCGTGAAGAGCCGGGCAACGTGCTCCGCGAACAAGCCCGAGCCTGACATACGTGTTTCGAACGACGAATCGTAGAGCTTGCCGCCGTGGAGCGAACGCACCCGGTTCAGGACTTTGTCTTTCTGGCCGGGGAAGTGCTGTTCGAGCCAGCGATCGAAGAGCGGCGCGACGGCGTGGGGGAGACGCAGCATGATATACCCGGCGAAGCGCGCGCCAGCCTCCGCGGCGGCCGCCAGGATTGCGGGTATCTCGTGGTCCGTCAGCGCCGGGATGACCGGCGCCGTGAGCACGCCGGCAGGCACCCCGGCATCCGCGAGGGCGCGGATGGTTTCCAGGCGTTGCTTCGGTGAAGAGGTGCGCGGTTCGAGAACGCGGTTCAATGCAAGGTCCAGGGTGGTGATCGAGATGCATACCGAAACGGCCCGGTGCGCGGCCAGCGCCGCCAGCAGATCAAGGTCGCGGACAACCATGCGATTCTTGGTGGTGATAGAAACCGGATTCCGGAACTCGGCAAAGACTTCCAGGCAGCGGCGGGTAATGCGGAGATTCCGCTCGACCGGCTGGTAGGGGTCTGTCGAACCGCTCAGGGAGACTACTTGCGGCTCCCACCGGGCCGATGCCAGCGCCGCACGGAGCAGTTCCGGGGCGTTGCGTTTCACGAAGACCTTTGTCTCGAAGTCGAGACCCGCGGAATAGCCCGCGTATTCGTGCATGGGCCTCGCGTAACAGTAGATGCAGCCGTGCTCGCAGCCGCGATAGGGATTCAGGCTGAAGGCATAGCCGACGTCCGGGCTGTCATTCTTGCTGAGGATAGAGGCGGCTTCTTCTTCGAGGTAATCCGTGCCCGGCCGGGGCGCGGATTCATCCTCACGTTGCGGGTCGCCGTCGTTCTCGCGGCGTATCCCGGTAAAGCGATTCTCCGGGTTCCACGAGGCACCCCGCCCGTGCAAGGCGTCGTCATTGTGATATCTCGGCATGACTCTCAGCCTGAAAAAGTCCAGCAACCGGCCGGCCCTGGGGAAGAGTGTGACGCAGAAACGGCGCGGTGTTCAAGAAGAAAGAAAACGCCCCGCGGACTCTCTCGAGACCGCGGGGCGAAGAATAGCGCCGGCGACGACCGACTCTCCCACAGAGTTGCCCCTGCAGTACCATAGGCGCTGGTGAGCTTAACTACCGTGTTCGGAATGGGAACGGGTGTGGCCCCACCGCTAATGCCGCCGGCAAAACCGTTTGGCGGTAGCCTGACCGCCGAATATGCTTCAAATGTGCGACAACGAACACAGGTGCAACAAGGACACGTTTGTCGAGCGCGGGTTTGGACTGCCCGGATGTATCAACGAGACATCATGCCAGTAAGGCCAAGCCTCACGGGCGATTAGTACGGATCGGCTGAACGCATTGCTGCGCTTACACCTTCCGCCTATCAACCTGGTGGTCTTCCAGGACCCTTCAGCGACCCGAGGGTCGAGGGAGAATTTATCTTGGGATGGGCTTCGTGCTTAGATGCTTTCAGCGCTTATCCCTTCCGAACATAGCTACCCGGCGGTGCCACTGGCGTGACAGCCGGAACACCAGAGGTTCGTCCACCTCGGTCCTCTCGTACTAGAGGCAGCTTCCCTCAATTCTCCTGCGCCCACAGAGGATAGGGACCGAACTGTCTCACGACGTTCTAAACCCAGCTCGCGTGCCACTTTAATCGGCGAACAGACGAACCCTTGGGACCTGTTTCAGCCCCAGGATGTGACGAGCCGACATCGAGGTGCCAAACCTCCCCGTCGATGTGAACTCTTGGGGGAGATAAGCCTGTTATCCCCGGGGTACCTTTTATCCGATGAGCAACGGCCCTTCCATACGGAACCGCTGGATCACTAAGCCCTGCTTTCGCACCTGCTCGACTTGTGGGTCTCGCAGTCAAGCTCCCTTGTGCCTTTACACTCTGCGCATGATTTCCAAACATGCTGAGGGAACCTTGGGGCGCCTCCGTTACGCTTTGGGAGGCGACCGCCCCAGTCAAACTACCCGCCAGACACTGTCCTCCGCCCGGCTTCACGGGTGCGGAGTTAGCACACCATTACGATAAGGGTGGTATTCCAAGATTGACTCCGCCGAGGCTGGCGCCCCAGCTTCAATGTCTCCCACCTATCCTATACATATCGCAACGAAGTGCAATATCAAGCTGTAGTAAAGGTCCACGGGGTCTTCCTGTCCTTCTGTGGGTAACCCGCATCTTCACGGGTAATGCAACTTCGCCGGGCCTCCCCTTGAGACAATGCTCAGATCGTTACGCCATTCGTGCAGGTCGGAACTTACCCGACAAGGAATTTCGCTACCTTAGGACCGTTATAGTTACGGCCGCCATTAACCGGGGCTTCGGTTCAAGGCTTCGCTTGCGCTGACCTCTCCCGTTAACCTTCCGGCATTGGGCAGGCGTCAGTCCCTATACGTCGTCTTGCGACTTTGCAGAGACCTGTGTTTTTAGTAAACAGTCGCCTGAGCCTCTTCGCTGCGGCTCCAGACGGCTCCGGGCGCAGGCCCTTCACCATCTAGAGCACCCCTTCTTCCGAAGTTACGGGGCCAATTGGTCGAGTTCCTTAAGGGGAGTTCTCCCGAGCGCCTTAGAATGCTCTTCTCGTCCACCTGTGTCGGTTTACGGTACGGACACCTGCTCCCTTGCTAGAGGTTTTTCTTGGCGGTATGGAATAAGGCAATCCGCTTTGTCCGAAGATTTCAGCGTCCCTTCACGTCTCGGCCTGTTGCGGTCCGGATTTGCCTGGACCGCGGCCCACACGCTTAGACTGTCAACCAACAGACAGCTGCCGTATCCTCCCGCGTCACCCCATCGCTCAAACGGTCGCGAGGTGGTACAGGAATCTTTGCGCCTGTTTCCCATCGCCTACGCCTTTCGGCCTCGGCTTAGGATCCGACTAACCCCGGGCGGAGTCACCTGGCCCGGGAACCCTTGGACTTTCGGCGGACAGGATTCTCACCTGTCTTTTCGCTACTAATGCCGACATAATCACTTCCGTTCGGTCCACACGTTCTTTCGATCGCGCTTCAACCCGGAACGGAATGCTCCTCTACCGCTGCGCCGCGCATGGCGGCACAACCCGCAGCTTCGGTGCTACGCTTAGCCCCGTTACATTTTCCGCGCATAATCACTCGACCAGTGAGCTGTTACGCACTCTTTAAATGAATGGCTGCTTCTAAGCCAACATCCTGGTTGTCTTAGCAACTACACCTCGTTTACCACTTAGCGTAGCTTGGGGACCTTAGCTGGCGGTCTGGGCTGTTTCCCTTTTGAACACGGAGCTTATCCCCCGCCTTCTCACTGCCGTGATTTCACACCCGGTATTCGGAGTTTAATTGGGGTCGGTAGGCTGGTAGGCCCCCTAACCCATTTAGTGCTCTACCCCCGGATGCTACCACACGACGCTGCCCCTAAAGGCATTTCGAGGAGAACCAGCTATTTCCGAGTTTGATTGGCCTTTCACCCCTACCCACAGTTCATCCAAAGCGTTTTCAACCGCCACTGGTTCGGGCCTTCATTTCCTTTTACGGAAACTTCACCCTGACCATGGGTAGATCACTCGGTTTCGGGTCTGTCCCACGCGACTTGTCGCCCTATTAAGACTCGCTTTCGCTACGGCTCCGGACCAAAAGCCCTTAGCCTTGCCACGTAGGAGAAGTCGTCGGCTCATTATGCAAAAGGCACGCCGTCAGGCTTGCAATGCATAGCCCTTCGACTGATTGTAGGCCTGCGGTTTCAGGTACTATTTCACTCCCCTTTCGGGGTGCTTTTCACCTTTCCCTCACGGTACTTGTTCACTATCGGTCACCGAGTAGTACTTAGCCTTAGGAGATGGGCCTCCTAGATTCGCGCGGGGTTTCACGTGACCCGCACTACTTGGGAACGTATCCAGAAGGACGGTCCTCTTTCGCCTACGTGGCTATCACACGCTATGGCTCGCCTTATCCAGACGTATTCGGCTAGAGGGTCGTTTTGTAACCTTCCGGGAGCGCCGCATCGCTCCCCTGACACGCCCCACAACCCCGGAAGCACAACGGATACGGCCTATCACGTACTTCCGGTTTGGGCTATTCCGCGTTCGCTCGCCACTACTAGCGGAGTCGCGTATTGCTTTCCTTTCCTCCAGGTACTAAGATGTTTCAATTCCCTGGGTTGGCCTCCCCGACCTATGCATTCAGTCGAGGATCGCCGGGGTTTGCCCGGCGGGGTTGTCCCATTCGGAGACCCCCGGGTAAGCTTGCTTCCAGCTAACCGGGGCTTATCGCAGGTAGCTACGTCCTTCATCGCCTCTCGGTGCCAAGGCATCCACCACAGGCCCTTGGTAGCTTGGCCAAAAATCGTCACCGTCGCACTCCCCCCGAAGGGAAAGCGCGCGGCGCACGAGCAATCCAAGTGCACTCTTCAAACGTGCCCGTGTTGCACCTGTATTCAATTGTCAAAGACCGCATGACGGACCGGCCTCGCCGGCCGTCAAACCGTTTCGCGTTCGTTTTCGCGCCGCCCGCCGGGCTCTGCGCCGGCCCCGGCCACTCCCTGGTGGAGATGATCGGGATCGAACCGACGACCTCAGGCTTGCAAAGCCCGCGCTCTCCCAACTGAGCTACATCCCCGTAGCTGCCGGTAGAGTGGTGGGCCCGGGTGGAGTTGAACCACCGACCTCACGCTTATCAGGCGTGCGCTCTAACCACCTGAGCTACGAGCCCGGCTCCGGTCGAAACCGTGGCGCTCTCTGAACGCTGAATACGGTGTATGTTTTCGGACCGCCTTGCGCGTCGACCTGAACTGAAGTCCGCCGTGGCGGACGAGTTCTCGGTACTCCTTAGAAAGGAGGTGATCCAGCCGCACCTTCCGATACGGCTACCTTGTTACGACTTCATCCCCCTCACCAAGCACACCTTCGGCACCTCTCTCCCTTGCGGGTTGAGCCAGCGACTTCGGGTGCACCCGACTCGGGTCATGTGACGGGCGGTGTGTACAAGGCCCGGGAACGTATTCACCGCGCCGTGGCTGATGCGCGATTACTAGCGATTCCAGGTTCATGGAGTCGAGTTGCAGACTCCAATCCCAACTGAGACCGGCTTTTTGGGATTAGCTCCACCTCGCGGTATCGCGACCCATTGTACCGGCCATTGTAGCACGTGTGTAGCCCTGGGCGTAAGGGCCATGATGACTTGACGTCGTCCCCACCTTCCTCCGGCTTATCACCGGCAGTCTCCTTAGAGTGCCCGGCCGAACCGCTGGTAACTAAGGACAGGGGTTGCGCTCGTTGCGGGACTTAACCCAACATCTCACGACACGAGCTGACGACAGCCATGCAACACCTGTCTCCGCGTCCCTTGCGGGAACCCCGTGTTTCCACGAGTAGCGCGGGATGTCAAGCCCAGGTAAGGTTCTTCGCGTTGCCTCGAATTGAACCACATGCTCCACCGCTTGTGCGGGCCCCCGTCAATTCCTTTGAGTTTCACCCTTGCGGGCGTACTCCCCAGGCGGTGCACTTAATGCGTTAGCTTCGGCACGGGAGGGGTCGACACCTCCCACACCTAGTGCACAACGTTTACGGCGTGGACTACCAGGGTATCTAATCCTGTTTGCTCCCCACGCTTTCGGGCCTGAGCGTCAGTATCGGGCCAGAAGGCTGCTTTCGCCATTGGTGTTCCTCCAGATATCTACGCATTTCACCGCTACACCTGGAATTCCGCCTTCCTCTCCCGAACTCCAGCCGGGCAGTATGGAAAGCCCTTCCGGGGTTGAGCCCCGGGCTTCCACTTTCCACTTACCCGACCGCCTACGCCCCCTTTACGCCCAGTAATTCCGAACAACGCTCGCAACCTCCGTATTACCGCGGCTGCTGGCACGGAGTTAGCCGTTGCTTATTCCTGAGGTACCGTCAAGTCCGGGGCATTTCCTCCCCAGACGTTTCTTCCCTCAGAAAAGGGGTTTACGACCCGAAGGCCTTCATCCCCCACGCGGCATGGCTGCGTCAGGCTTTCGCCCATTGCGCAATATTCCCTACTGCTGCCACCCGTAGGTGTCTGGACCGTGTCTCAGTTCCAGTGTGGCCGGCCAACCTCTCAGCCCGGCTACCCATCGTCGGCTTGGTGGGCTGTTATCCCGCCAACTACCTAATGGGGGGCGGACCCATCTCCCGGCGGGGCTTTAAAGGCCCCTTTCTTCACCGTCACTTGTGAAACAGTGACCACATGCGGTATTAGCGGCCGTTTCCAGCCGTTATCCCCCACCGGAAGGCAGGTTATCCACCTGTTACTCACCCGTTCGCCGCTGACAGTATTGCTACTGCCCGCTCGACTTGCATGTATGAAGCCTGCCGCCAGCGTTCGTTCTGAGCCAGGATCAAACTCTCCGATAAAAAACACGCACTGGCGCCTCGCGGCGCCCGCGCTTGTGTACGGATTGTCTTCCTGTCGGAATTTGTCGATAGGAATTGTGTTGAGGCGACGGCGCAGCCCGAAGGCTTGCCGCCGCATCGCACAAGGCGTACGTCGTCAACATACACCGTATTCAATTCTCAAAGAGCCCACAGAGAAAAAGAACCCACAACCGTGCGGCTTCGCGTTGGCCTCTTCGCCCACCGGCGCCGGTTCCTGTCGTCCGCCGCCGCTCGTTCCGGGTTATTCTCTTATGTCCAGTCCCAATCCTTTAGGATAGCAGATCGGCTTGCCGCTGTCAAGCGCTTCTCAGCTCCTCTTGAGCCCTTCCGCGCCGCCAAGGCCGCTTCCCGCACAGGGAAGTTCCCGATAGCGTATCATGTGGATTCGAGCCGTGTCAAATCCTGCGCGCCGCTTGGCTTACCCATCGGCGTGCGCTCTTGCGAACGGCCCGTTGGGACGTTTCCCCGCCGCTGCGAACAGCAACGAGGGACGTTATATTACCATTGTCCGGCCCCCGTGTCAACATCTTTTTTTGGTAGAGGTGCCCGCGCCCTGCGGGCGTTTCCACCGGGCGCGGCGTTTGGTTCAATAATCGGCCGCATCGAGAAAATATGGCGCAAATCTGGTATTTTCTGAGAACATATAAGCATAACACTAGACATCTGCATATAGCGGTTAGTGTGTTTTGAAAACAGGTCACGGTTCGTGCGCGCATGCCCGGCGTCTTATCTGTACCGCGGCAGGGTGGTGTCCGCGCGGGCGGCGTAAGCGTCGATGCCGCCCGTCAGGTTGCGGACCCGGGTGAAGCCGTGTGCGCGCAAGCACGCTTGCGCACGCGCGGACCGTATGCCGTGATGACACAACACGATGATTTCGTGGTCGCGCCACGGGAGGAGTTGGTCGAGCGAGTCTTCGAGTTCCTGGACCGGCACATGCACGCACGGGTCAAGCCGCACGATGGCGTGTTCGCGGGCGGTGCGCACGTCAAGCAACAGGAATTTTTCGCCTGCGGCGCGCTTGTCGCGTAATTCCTCCGGTGTGCAGTTGTCTGGTTGAGATTTCATAAGTTCTTTAAAATGAGCATCTTGCATAAGCGAGGTCTTTCCGAGTCCGTGCTGCGTTCCAGCGTTGCGTCTCGACAGGAAACGTCCCCGTGTTCGGTAATATTCGGGCCGGCGGGCGAGACGCAACCGCGCCGCAGGAGTTACGGTAAGTGTTTTACTGGCAAAGGCTTGTGCAGCCAAAAGAAAGGGGCGGCCATGCTGGCCGCCCCGATGCTCCGTGCCGCAGTCTCGGAGGGGTCAAGGATACTGCTGCAAGTGAATCTTGCGGAACGACAGGTTTGTTGTGGGGTCATGGCCCTGCAGATGAATCGTGCCCGGCCCGGGAACGTAACCGGCCTTGCCGTCGCCTTCGGGCGAGACGGGCCGCGTGTCATAGTAGTCGCTGACAAGATACCCGTTGATCCAGACGGCGGCGTGGTTGCCCTCGCAAATGATAGTCTTGGTGAACCATTCGCCATCGCTCGAGACGACTTTGCGCGCGGGCTGGTTGCCGTAGTTGCCGCCCGTGCCGTAGTCCGCGGGTATGCCGCGGTCTTCGCGGCGCCATTCGTTGCGCACCTGCGATTCGTAACCTTTCCAGAATACGCCTACCGGCCCCCGGAAGAAGACGCCGCTGTTCAAATGCTCGCCGTTTGAAATGATTTCCAATTGAAGCAGGAAATCCTTGTAGACGTTGGCCGTTTCGGTCTGGCCGTTGCCATCCGTGATGTTGATGGCGCCGTCGACGACCTGGAATTTCGACGCGTGGCCGGGGATGATGTTCCAGCCGTCGAGGTTCTCACCGTTGAACAGTGGTTCCAGGGCCAGGGGACGCAACCGCATCTCGGACACCTCGACCCGGGCGCGACCGTTGTGGTGGTACTGTATGCCGATATAGCCCCTCGCGCGGCCCGCCTTGACCCCATCGACCGGTTGACCGTCTATCGTGACGGAAATCGTGTCGCCAAGAGCCTTTACAACGACTTCACGCCAGACCGCCTCGGCGCCTTCCGGCGTGGCCAGCGGCACGACCGCCGACCCGTTCTCGCTGGGATGCCCTTCGAGCCCGCCACGGACGACCAGCCCCGACGTGCAGCCCTTTTTCACTCGGACTTTCGCGACCAGTTCGAAATCCTTGAACTGGCACGTCGTGGCAAGCCACCCGCCCGTGCCCTTGGCGCAGACCAGCACGCCTTCCTCAACCGTCCAGTCCCCGTCGCCGAAGACCGTCCAGCCGAAAAGCGACTCGCCGTCAAAAAGATTGATCCATTCCCCTTCCGCTACCGGCTGGGCATGGCCCGCGGCCGCGAGAGACAGCACCGCGGCCGCGCACAAGACTACCTGCATTCGCTTGTTGAAGAACATGACACGCTCCTTCGTCTGTTGTTTCGTCCTTCAGTTGTCTGCCTGCCGAATCCCCCCGCATCAATCCACGCGCGCATGCGCGGGTTCCACAACTTTATGACTGCATGCCCCCGAAATGCAACGTGGGGGATGCCGCACCGGATGGCTGGCCCGGTCTCCCGGCGGGGAGCAGCCGGGGAAGCCCGCTTCTCGCAGCGCTTGTTGCATGGCTGGAGAGCGGGGTATGATCGCTGCAGGATATGAGAACAGATGCGAATAGGCGCGATTGACATAGAGCGGCCCTTATGCCTGGCGCCGATGGAGGACGTGACGGACACGCCGTTCCGGTTGTTGTGCAAGGAACAGGGCGCGGATATTGTGTACACGGAATTCACGAGTTGCGAGGCCCTGACCCGGAACGTGCCGCGCGCGCTCGAACGTATCCGGCTGATGGAGGAGGAACGGCCGATTGCGGTGCAGTTGTACGGCAGCGCGGAGGGCTCGATGGAGTCCGCCGCAGGCATCGCGGAACGGATGCGGCCCGATTTCATCGACATCAACTGCGGCTGCTGGGTGAAAAAGATCGCGCAGCGCGGCGACGGCGCGGGCCTGTTGCGCGACCTGAAGAAGTTCGAGGCGGTCGTGCGCTCGGTCCTGCGCGGCACGTCGTTGCCGGTGACGGTGAAGACGCGGCTGGGCTGGGATGAAGACTCGATCGTGATCCTGGACGTGGCGCGCATGGTAGCCGGCCTCGGCGTGCAAGCGCTGACGGTGCACTGCCGCACGCGCAAGCAAGGCTACACCGGCAAGGCGGATTGGGACTGGCTGCCGAGGATTAAGGAGGCCAGTTCAGTCCCGCTGATTGCGAACGGGGACATTGTGGCCCCGGAACATGCCGCGGAACTGTTCGCGCGGGGCGTGGACGGTCTCATGATTGGCCGGGGCGCGATCACCAGCCCGTGGATTTTCCGTCATATCAAGCATTACTTGGCCACAGGGGAACGATTGCCCGACCCGGACCTGCGGGAACGGGTGGCCATGTGCCTGCGTCACTTGAAGGCGCACGTGGCGCACCGGGGGCAGCGGCGCGGCGTCTTATCGTTCCGCCGCCACTACGCGGGCTATCTGAAGGGGGTGAAGAATATCGCGCACCTGCGCCGCGACCTGATGCAATTCGAGGACGTGGCGTCGATCGAAGACCGCCTGCACGCGTTCGTTCGCGAGTACGAGGAGCAGGCGAAGGCCGGGGTGGCCTGAGACGCTGCGGCGCTTTTCGCCCGCCGCCGCCTGTTTCCAGGCTCCGTCATTGTATATACTACTACCTCCGTCAACCCGGAGGGAGGATCGCGCCATGGTCCTGAAGCATAGCGTTGCATGTTGTTGCGTCTGGACGTTGATTGCCGCACAGGCGCTGGCGATGGCCCCGCTGTTCGCGGCTTTGACCGTCGAAGAGCAGTTTCCCGCCGAGCCGGACCCGTTGATGGGAGATTGGGTGGGACGCTGGTCGGCGGAAGAGGACATCGACCCGGACATTGCCGCGCAGGTATTTCCGCTGGGCCGCAACCGGTACCGGATCAATCTGGTGCCCAAGCTCGACATGCGCTGCCCGCCGCTGCTCGTGGTCGAGGTGGAGAAAACGGGCGACACGCTGGCGTTCAAGGAGGGCGGCTATTATGGCGAGTTCCGGGGTGAAACGTGCACGGGCGGGAAGCGCGCGGGTGGTGCGACGTTCGAGATGAAAAAGGTGATGCGTCTGTCGCCGGCGCTGGGGGAAAAGCCGCCGGAAGGGGCGGTTGTGCTGTTTGACGGCACGAACCTCGACTCGTGGCAGCAGCCGGAAGGCTGGGAAATCCTGCCGGGCGGAACCCTCATGGTCACGCCCGATGGAAAAGACCTGAAGACGAACGCCACGTTCGCCGACGCGCGGCTGCACATCGAGTTCCGTACACCGTTGCTGCCCTCGGCGCGGGGTCAGCAGCGCGGCAACAGCGGCGTGTTTCTGCAGGACACCTACGAAGTACAGGTCCTGGACAGCTACGGTCTCGACGGCTTCTACAACGAGTGCGGCGCGCTGTACAAGGTCTCGGCGCCCAACGTGAACGCCTGCGCGCCGCCGTTGCAGTGGCAGACCTATGACATTACCTATCGCGCGCCGCGCTACGATGCCGCGGGCGCGCTGGTAGAGTACCCGCGCATGACCGTGTATCACAATGGCGTACTCATTCAAAACGAGCAGGAGATGCGCTGGCGCACGGACTGGAAGGAAAAGGATCGCCTGCAGCCGCCGCCGACGGAACCGCTGCCCATCCGGCTGCAGGCCCATCACAACTACGTGCAGTTCCGTAATATCTGGATCGTGGACCTGCGCGGGAAATAGCCGTGCGGCAAGGTATGCGCCTTACACGCCGAACTGGTTCAGGTGGTGCTCGAAGTGGCGCACGTGGAAACGGGCCCATGCGCGGGCGCTGAGCATGCCGAAGAACGGGTGCACGACGGCGGGCAGCGCGCCTGCCTCGCGGCGGTCCAGGTACTCATCGAGCGCGCGGCACAGAGCGTCGAGACTGCCCTCGGGCATGGAAGAGGCGGCCCCGTGTTGCCGCGGCAGGCGGACATTGCGCGGAATTGCCACAAGTCCGTACAGAATAAGCGGACGGAAGACCCAGCGGCTTCTCCAGTTCGCACGCGAGGGCAGCGGCGGATACTCGCCCATCGAGTACCGCAGCGTTGTTGCCAGGTGCCCAAACAATTGAGCGGGATTCATGCTCCCCCAGCGCGGCGCCGCATTCGCGGGCAGACACGACAACCGGTCCCTTGCATGCGCGGCGTATGTACGGTCCAGACTCGCCACGGGCGCCTACAACTCCGGCAGGCAGCGCTCTTCCACCACGACGGTGAAAACAGCCTGATTGGATGCATCCACGTCCAGTGCGACTTGTGCTTCGGTAATCACCGGCAGCGTAATGGTCCCCGGATTGGGTTTCAGGATGCGCAGGCGAATTACCACCTGTTCAGGAAACGATTCCATAACCTGCACATCCGGCCCGAGCGCGGCGTAACCGCTGTTCGGAAACGCAAAAGTACCTCGTAAATGCCACGTCGCGTCCGTGAGGTTGTCTTTGGTCAAATGCCCCGTGAGTCCGTACGGGCCTTCGACCGCGTAGCCGAAGGGGCCCGAAAGCGGTATCAGCGTCACGGGCAATTCGGGATTGCCGCAAGGACAGCCGGCGAGTGCCGCCGACCCAGCAATCGCTGTCAGCATCAGTGTCCACCGCATACTCACGACTTTCTCTCCCTTTTCTTATATTCTTCGCACATCGCTCACTATCATAACATACCTTGGCGCGGCGGGATGGTTGCGCTGCTCCGATTTTTTCGATGGCGCGCAAGCGGTTTTTCTGTTATAACTTGAGCGGAACATCGTATAATATCAGGACGTGAAGAATGCTTGACATTTGGAGCGGACTGGAGTAAACTGTTTACAAACTGGACGGATTTAACGTTACTGTCGCCGGTCCAAGAGCCAGAGTTTGCGTGGTTTGGAGAGGAGGAAGCTACCTTGAAGCACATTTTCTGCGTGTCCAGTCGGAAGCCGAGACCTGCCGAGCTTTGGCAGGATGTTCTCTGCCAGGTCGTCATGGCGCTCAACGCGATTATTGAGGCTTTCGGCGGTTCTGCCCCTCTTGTGGGCCTTATCAACAGCAAGTGCGAAATTCCGACTCCCAACGATACAGGCGATCAGGGGACTACCTGACCGCGCTGCAGCGCCCTCGGATGGGAAACGACGTGGCTGTAATCGAGCGGGAGTCAAGGCTGCACGAACTCAGCACGGAACGGGTTCTTGGAGGGCCGCAACGGAGGGCCGCTGTGGGTGCGGGCCGCCGGGAAAACTCTTGACAAGAAACAGCTATTCGCGCATACTAGGAAGGACTTGACGCAGGCCCGCGCGGCGCGGCGCCCGCGATTATCACATGTTGCCGACAGGGCGGTCCGAAACCGCCGGGAAGGTTGACGCCATGTGGATGAAATGGTCAAGAACGTTTGGGCTTGTGGGACTTCTGGCTTGTCTGGCGGTAGTGTTCGCCGGATGCCCCTGTATCGGAGGTCCCATTATCATCCGGGATCCCGCGTTGGAGTCCGCGATACGTGCCTCGTTAGGCCAGCCGTTCGGGTGTCTTACGAAGAGCGACCTGCTGCGCGTAACGGAGATCCAGGGGGCCGGTCTGAACATTCGGACGCTGGACGGCCTGGAGAACTGCACAAACCTGACAATCCTGAACGTCAAGGACAACCAAATCCAGTCGATCACGTCGCTGACGACCTTGTTCAATCTGGAATTCCTCGACTTGGGTTATAACCAGATTACGAATATCGAGCCGTTGGCGGGTCTGTTCTTCCTGGATGAACTGTATCTGGACGGGAACGACATTTTTGATCTGAGCGCGCTAGTCGCCAACGCGGTCAACGGCGGTCTGGGCGATGGCGACACGCTTGTGCTGCCGGACAGCATTCTCGACGGCGGAGGGGAAGTACAGGAACCCTATGTTGACGACGTGAGCACGCTCCAGCAGGCGGGCGTACAGGTGTTTGTCGAGCAGCGTCCCGAGGCCGGTTCGTGACGTTTGCGGCCGAGGGACCCCACGTGGCCGGCCGTCCCGGCGCGAGGGCGGATGCACCGCCCGGCGGCGGGAACGTCGTAACCAGAGCGTTGAGGTGATTGGTATGACGAAGATGATGCCGGGGGCGCAGGTGCTGCTATTGGCCGTCGCGTTGCTTGCCTTGTCCGGTTGTCCGCAGCCGCAACTCAGCCTCACGCCGCGCGCCCTCGATTTCGGTAACACTTCCGTCACGCGTGTCTTCACGATTTTCAATTCGGGCGGGGGCGTGCTGGACTGGTCGGTTGAGGAGGTCGCGCGCGCCAACGCGGATGCGCCGTGGATCACGCAGGACGTGCCGTGGCTTGCGGTCGATCCGGTCTCGGGCAGCGCAACGACCGAAACGGACCGCGTGACGCTGACAGCCGACCGGAGCGGTCAACCTGTGGGCGTCTACAACAACACGGGCGTGCGGGTCGTTTCGAGCGCGGGCGCGGAAGTCATTCCCGTGGCGATGACCATTTCCCCCACCCTGCTGGTTGCACCCACGCTTTTCACGCTGGCGGGCACCACTCTCAGCACGTCGTTCACCGTTCAGAACACGGGCGCGACCGCGGCGTCCTGGCAGGTGCTGTATGTGCCGGACCCCGGCGCCCCCGCGGAGACACAGCCACTTCCGCCCGGCATCACGGCGGCGCCTGCGAGCGGATCGACGGCGCCAGCCGCTCAGACCGCCGTCACGGTCAGCTGGCCGGAGGGGCAAGACGACTTCTACCTCCTCGTGGAATCGGCCGCGGGTTCACATTTGCTGACGTTCAAGTTCGGCGCGCAGTTGCAGGGGCTTGAAGTCACGCCTTCGCCGCTGACCTTGTACGTGGACGCGCAGTCGGTGGACGCCGAAGAGGCAGTTCCGCAAATCGCGAGCATCCTGCATATCCGTAATATTGGCGCCATCGAACGCCCGTGGCTCGTGAAGGTGGTGAACCGGCTGAATCCGAATGCGGGCGCCGCGATCAGCGTCGCGCCGGCATCCGGTACCACCCTGCCCGCGCAGGAAAGCGAAGTGGAGGTGGCGGTGTCCGACCCACGCGGCATTATCGCGGGCAGCGGCGCCTACGACCTCATCATTTCGTCCGGCGACGAGTCGCTCGTGGTGCCTGTTGTGGTCGAGATCCTGCCCATCCCGGTTGTCGAGATATCAGACGCGCCGAATCCGGAAGATGCCTTTCCGACGGTCGAGCCTATCGACACGCTCGATTTCGGGCGCGAAGAACTGCAGAAGGAATTCTGGGTTGTCAATACCGGGTCGCGCGGGTCGCGTCTTTACTTCCGCGTCACGTACGAGGGCCAAGGCCTGACGAACCCGCTCATCGCGGGCGTAGACCCGGTCCAGGGGGAC
>JAGMZX010000043.1:31569-40308 GCA_018005585.1 Candidatus Hydrogenedentota bacterium
CGGGCGTAGACCCGGTCCAGGGGGACACGACCGGTTCGGACCGGGATTTCTATATTCCCGAATTCCAGGACTACGTGGACGGCGTGCCGGTGCAGGTCACGGTCGACCGCAATAATATGACCGAGGATGTCGAGGTCAAGACGATCACGGTCCAGGCGTTTGACCCTGATTTTCAGGCTCCGCTCGACATCGTGGAGGAAAAGACCATCCAGGTCCGCGTGGAACGGCCGCCGCTGCGCATGGAGGGCACGCTCAACCGGAGCCGCCCGCCGTATGTGGAGCGGTTCGTGCTCATGCTGCGGGACACGACGGGCCGCGTGATCCCCACGCGGACAGCCGAGGACTTGGAACATCTCGAGTTTCTTGTATATGAAGATGAGGTCCTCTTGGACCGGGATGAAACGAACCAGTTTGTCAGCCTGCCGGACGACCTTCGCGTGAACCTCGTTATTATGTTGGATTTCACGGGCAGCATGTACCATGCGGGCACGGAAGCGGCCGTAAATCCGCTGGAGCCCGGCGAAGCTATCGGGATTATGAAACGCGCCGCCGGGTTGTTCCTGGATGATCTCCCCGCGAGTTACCGCGTCGCGCTCATGTACTACAACGACCGTCAGCAACCGACACGGATCCTTCATCAGTTTACGACGGACAAGGCGTCGCTCAAGGCGGCGCTCGAGGAATTCACCCTGCCGGAAGCGCAGCATGGCGTTTCCACCGTCCGCGACGCGCTCATCGACGCCATGGGCGTGTTGCAGGAAGAAGACCCCGAAGAGACATTGCCTTTCGATGATGCCGACGTGCGCGCCGTTGTTTACATCACGGACGGGGTGGACAACGCCTCCGCAGCGTCGCAGAACGACGTGCTGGCGTTTGCGGAGGAGACGCGCGTGCGCCTCTATCCTGTTGCGTACAGCGCCAATGGCGAAGCGATCAACAGTGCGGACTTGGTGGTTCAGGCCAGCGATTCCGGCGGTCATCTCTACTATGCGAACAGAGTAGAGGACCTGACCCGTGTGCTGGGCAGCGAGCGCAGCCTCGTTCTGGAACCCAGCGGGTTATCGGGGAGCAACCTCGTCTACTTCAACGTGGCGAACATCGGCGTCAATAATTTGGATTGGAGCCTCGGCGTTACCCTCGGCCAGGACTGGATATCGAGTGTTGCGCCGTCCGGCGCCATCCTGTTGCCGGGCGAATCCATCCCCGTCGCGGTTAATCTGAATCCCGCGGCGCTGCCGCTCGGCCAGCGGGTGGAAGGAGAGATAGGTGTGACCTCGGCGGATGGCGCGGCGAAGGTCATCTTGCACATGACGCCCGCCGACGACGGCATGGGGGGCGTTCTGGCTTCCGATGTCAGCGTGTCGCTGGAAGACGAACCGGGCGTGCTGTGGAACGACCTACGGAATCAGGTCGTGTTCACGTATATCACGCCCAAGGAAGTTGCGTTCGACTACCGGCTGGTTGCGCGGTATGTCCCCGAGACCGGCCCGGCGATCCAGGGTCAGTTCCAGCGCGATGGCATGTTCTACCCGGGCGACGTGCTTGCCGGGCAGATTGCCATGACGACCACCGGGATCATGGAAGACTTGCGCGCCGAGACGCCCGAAGAGTCGGTGCGCGCCGAGGTCTTCGTGCGGACCGACTATGTGCCGCGCAACGTGAACCGGTTCCGGATGCGTTTCTTCACGTCGCTGGCGGATGGCGCGCCCGCGGGCGCCGCGGGTGCCTTGGCCGCTGCGCGGATGCGGGTCCAGCTCGCGCCGGGCGGCCTGCTCGACACGCGCGACGCGTTTTCTTCCGGCTGGCGCCTGATCTCCGAGGGCAACGGCGTGTATTTGCTGCTTACGGAGGAATCGAACTACCTGCCGTACGGGGCTTTCGGCAATCTGCTGAAGATTACCTTTACGGGACTTGAGGATTTCGTCGCGTCGTATGCCGGTACCGTCGTGCAACCGGAGTTCTTTGTCGAGATGCGCGTGGATAATCAGGTCTATGTGTCTCCTGCGACTCCCGGCCGCCCGAGCGACACCAAGTTCTTCTTGTACCCCGCGGGCCCGACGTATCCGGGACGGCGCCTGTCCGTGAAGCTGGGCGCGCGGGACGTAGCCGCGCCCGCGCGCACGATTCTGGACCTGGCGTTTCCGGGTATCGCGCCTGAGGAGCCCGGAGTCTGGGACCGCGACGAAGACGGCCTGCCCGATTTCGATGACCCCAATCCCGACGACGACGGGCGCCCCGGTAACCTGGTGGTCCCGAATCCGTTGCAGATTGATGCGACGGCGAGTTCGGGCACATTGACGATTCGCAACAACCGGCTGGATGCGTTTACGTGGCTCATCGAGCCCGCGTCGGTCCCGAGTTGGGTCGCAAGCATTACGTACGGAAACCCGCCTGGGTCCGTGCCTGACACCGAGTTGTCGCCAGGCGAGAGCGAGTTGATTCATATCGGCGTGGACCGCACCGGTTTGCCCGCGGGTTCGTCGGTGCAGGCAACGCTGATATTCACAACGTATGTCTTCGAGGCTGAAGAAGTGCCGGTGAGACTGTTCATCCCCTAGCAACCCTAACCCCGCCGCGTTCGGACGTGCCTGGGTGAAGGAGTGCGGTATGGCCAATTGGAAATGGCGAATGTGTTGCGCGGCGATCGCCGCGGCGGCCCTGTCTCTTGCAGGGTGCCCGCCCGATCCGGTTCTGTTCGTGTCTCCCCTTGCCGTGGACTTCGGCGCGTCGAGCACGACCGGGACGTTCCGCATACAAAATGCGGGCGGCGGCGTATTGTCCTGGCAGGTCACCGAAGATTTGCCCTGGCTCTCGGTTGTCGAGAACAGCGTGGGCAAGCAGGGCGTGGCGCTGGAGGGAACGACGGGGCCGGAAATCGACGTGATTGAGATGCGCGTGGACCGTACCGCACTGGGCAGCGGTGTGTCGAATGGTCAGGTGCGCATTACGTCGAACGGCGGCGATCAGGTGGTGGCCGTGTCCGCAAAGGCAGCGGCTTCGGCGCAATTGCAGGTTTCAACCACCACCCTGGACCTGGGCGAATCCTTGACAACCGCGCAATTCACGATTGCCAACCTCGGGTTGGAGACGCTGGAGTGGGAACTGGCCGTGGCGCAGGATGCGCCGTGGCTGAGCGCCAGTCCGGTGGAGGGTACGCTGGCGAGTCAGGACGCGGCTGCGCCCGTGACGGTGACAGTGGACCGCACCGGGTTGCCGCCGGGTTCCTTCGAAGGCGTAATCAGCGTTACGTCGAATGGCGGCGATGCGGAAGTGACGGTGGCGGTGGATGTGCCCGTGCTCATTGTGCTGCCCGACAGCATCGCGTTTGGCGCGTTGGCCTCGCCGACGAGCCGGTTAGCGAGTGTTCAGAACCGCGGTTTCGACCCGATTGCGTGGGCCGCGTCCGCGAGCACAAACGACGGGGGGGACTGGTTGGCGGTATCGCCGGCGAGCGGCTTGGCGCCGGGGGATGCCACGAACCAGGTCAGTGTGACCGCGAGTCCGGCGGCTTTGGCGCCGGGCGCGTACTCGGGCGAGGTCGTCGTGACCGCCGCCGCGGCGGGTTTTGCCAAGACGATACCGGTCACGATGACGGTCACCGGTTTTCTCGTGAGCCGCGGCGCGATAGATTTTGGCATCATCGAAGCGGAGACAAACGATACATTCACCCTTACGAACATCGGCACCGCGCCCATTGCGTGGGAGATCCAGACGCCGACCGCCGCCGCCTGGCTGAACGTCAGCCCGGTGTCGGGCTCGCTGACGGGGACGGAGACGATCACGGTTACGGCGAATCCAGCCGTCGTGCAACCCGGTCCGTACGAGGCCGACATCAGTATTCTGCACAACGATGTCACCGACGTGGTCCATGTGACAATGACGCGGCCCGCGCCGCCGGCGCTGGTCGTGGCGCCGACAGAAATCGATTTCGCGACTACGCGCATCGAGCAGACGCTTGCCATCTGGAACTCCGGCACGGGCACGGTGGGCTGGCGCATTGACACATCGGGCTTTCCTGCGTGGTTGTCGTTGACGCCCGTGGACGGAGCGGGCATCGCCAGCGGCACGGTTGCCGGCGAAGAGACGGCCATCCTTGCGCTGCGCGTGGACCGCGCACTTGCGCCGGCGGGCGAGTTGAATTTCACGCACGCGTTTCAAGTCGAGGCCGTCAGCGGCGCTACGGGCTCGGTTGACGTGCTGGTCCACATGGCGATTCCCGTTGTTCCTCGCATCGATGTGGAAGCCGACGGTTTTGATTCGACCGGAGTTCCCTTCGTCAATCTGGATACGGACGAGAACTCGGCCACATTTCAGGTCTCGAATCTTGGGAACGGCGCGCTATTCTGGAGTATCTCGGGTCAGGAACAAGCGCCCTGGATTACTTCCGTGTCGCCCGCGCAGGGAACGCTCGAGCCGAATACGCAGGTCACCGTTACCCTGAGCGCCGACCGCAGCACGCTGACCTACCTCGGCGCGCAGCACCTGCTGACCATCACGTCCAACGACCCGGACAACGGCGGCGTTCTCTTGTTGGTGGAAATTCAGGTCGAGAAGATGATTTCCATAGGCGTGCGCCCGACGCAGATGGGATTCGGCGTCGATGTCATCTCCGATATCCTGGAAATCGCCAACTTCGGCGACCCCGACACAATCCTCAATTTCGCCATCACGTCGAACAAGGAATGGCTGAACGTCTTCCCGGACTCCGGCACCAGCATCGGCGTCCTGGGCAGTCTCAAGAACTGGCAACCCGTGAGCGTTTCGGTGGACCGTTCGCTGATCGAGAGCAACGGGGCATCGGGCAAACTTGCCATCTCCGCATTTGAAGTAGTCGACGGTCAGCGCGTACCGCTGCCCAACATTGCGCCGATCGAGGTCGCCGTTTCGGTAGAAGCCGTTGAATTGGTGGTCGAATCGGCCCCGTCGCGGCTGCGTGTGCCTTCGCTCGTGCGGACCGTGCTTCTGATGCGCAACATCCGCCAGCACGCGCTGCCGATTCCCGATGCGTTGTTGCGTGAGGTTGCGGGCAAGTTTACCTTGTATGAAAACGGCGAAGTGCTGGAAATCACGGAGACGAACCAGTTCCTGCGCAATTCCAGCCGCATCAGGGCGAATGTGCTCATTATTCTCGACTACTCGGGCAGTATGCTGGCGTCGGCCCGCGAGGCGCTTGAAGAGGATATCGCGACGGCGGGAGACCCGCTACAGGCCCTCTACGAATCGTGTATCCCGCAATTGATAGAGGAACTGCCCGGCCAATACCGGGTGGCGCTCGCGGTGATGAGCGAACGCGTGGGCGACGCCGAGTTAAGTTCGCTGCGCCTGCTGGGCGGCGACGACGGTGAGGAAATCTTCACCACGAACAAGGATATCCTCCAGGCCCGCCTGTTCGCGCTGGACGTGAACGACAACGGCGCGACCACGCTGTTGCCGTCATTGCGTCAGGCCGCCCAAGTGCTGCTGAACGAGGATTTGAACCGCGGCCTGATCCCCTTCGACGACGCGGACATGCGCGCCATTATCGCCGTGACGGACGGGCGCCTGACGACTTCTTCGAATTTCAATATCATCGACACCGCGCAGTTCCTTGTTGACCGGAATGTGCGCTATATGCCCATCGGCTGGGGCTCGCAGGTCTATGGCGACCCGCTTATCCGTCTCTCGGCGTTGACGGGCGGGCATTACTACGCGACGCGCAATGTGCCGACGGGCGAAACGGACGCCTTCGGCAATGCTATCCGCATTCCCGTTGCGGCCAACCTGCAAGCATGGTGCGAAACCGATTTGGGCGATGAATGCGACCAGTCCGTCCCGAAGGACTTGAAGGCGCAGGTGCTGTTCAGTTACACGACCTTGAAGAACGAGCCCGGCGTAACGGTGGAGGGGCGGCTTACCTTCAATGAGCCCAATGACCAGAACAGCCCGTGCCTCGAAGAACAGGGCGAGATAACGGGTTCCTATACGCATGCTCAACTCGACTTCGAGGGGATTGCCGGCGACCCGCGGCTTGGCCAAATCTCGCTTCGTTCAGAAGGGCTCCAGCCGGACGGCACGGCGCGGGTTGTGGCTCGTCTCGAATACGCGCCCCGCAACGTGCGCCGCCTCGCTTTCAGTTTCCAGGTGGACAGTGCTGAAGCCTACAGTGTAGACATCGCGAAGATAGCCGAGTCGTCGGGTGGCGTCTTTCCGGCCTGGAATCAGAGCGGCGGAATCGGCAACCTCGTCTTTGCCACGCCGGATGACATGCCCCTCGAGTACGGCGATTTCGGCGATATGTTTGAGTTGCGGTTCTCTAACGTGACGCAACCGTTCCTGGTTCGGGTCGCCGTAACGGACCCGGTCATCGTTCCCGCGAACCCGGAGTCGAAGTATTTCACCATTCCCGACACAATCAGTGTTTACGAGGCCGATTCCTTTGCGCCGGCGTTTCCAACACCGTTGCTGTCCGCCGTTCCGGCGATTACGGTAGATGAAGAAGACGCGCACAGCATCGATTTGGGCACCGCCGTGAACGCCGCCCAGATCTTCATCTGGAACGGCGGTGGCAGCCACGCGCCCACGGGAGTCTGGCTCGATTGGGCTCTGAATATCGAAGAAGGCTCCAGCCTGGTGCAGGTGGTCCCTGACCCGCCGGAGGGGACCGTGGTGTCGACCTTATCGCCGGACACGGTCACGGTGACGGTGGACCGTTCCGTGGACCCTGGCGAATACGAGGTTGTGATCGGGTTTGTCTATGTCTACGGTTCCCTGGGTATCACGTATACGGGCGCGCCGTTGACGCTTTTCTACACGGTCGCGCCGGCCTTGCTGGCCGTTGCAAACACGTTGTTTGCTTTTGGCGACAGCACGGTGGACCTGCCCATAAGCGTCTCGAACACGGGTCAAAGCGTGCTTCGGTGGTCCATTAATACCGCCGCGCTTCCCAGTTGGCTCAGTGTCACCGCAAATTCCGGTGCGCTGGGGCCGGGTGAAAGCGACGACTTTCTCGTGCATGTGCAGCGAGATGCCGCCCCCGGGCCGGGCGACTATACGCATTCCTTCCTCGTGCAAACGGAAGACGGACAATCAACCTCTATTACCGCGACAATGACGGTCAACCCGTGAGATGACATGCGGGTTGGCCTGATACCGGGGGACGCGGGGTGGGTTGCGCACCGTGCCCGTTTTTGGGTATTCTCTCGCGGAATGGCCGGGCGTCTGTGCCGTGTTGACCTTACTGCGCGTTTGGTCATTGGGGCCGGAGACTGGTGGTGCAGCCAAGATGACCGTGCTTTTGCTGAATATGGCGTTGACCCTCGCGGGCATGGCGATAATCCTGGCCGTGTGGATGGGGGTGCATCTCGCGGCGCGGCGGCGCATGGGCGAGCGCGCGTTCTCGTGCAAAGGCCCGTCCGTGGACGCGCAGGGCGTGGCTTGGTGCTGCAAAGGCGACGGGTCCCTCTGTGAGGACGCCCGCGGCAAGTAATCGCCCGGGAACGCGCGTGGCTGCTTGCCGGGAACAGACTCGCCCGGCTTGGCTTTGGGCTTTTTTTTCTTGCCTGGAAGCTTCTGCTATAATCGCGCGCTTCCGTCGGGAAACGTGCTGCGAGAATAACGAGAAGGGAGTGCGTGCATGCCGGTCAAGTATCAATGTCCGAAATGCGAGCGCCGCTATGTGGAATGGGGCGCGGAGAAGTTCGGCTTCAAATGCCCTCATTGCGTCAATGAAGAACTGGTGCGGCTCGGCGCTATTGAGCAGACGTCGTCACGCCAGTCCAATTTGAAGCGGCGGTTGCGCCGCCCCACGCCGCAGCCTGTTGCGGTCGAAGAAGAAGAAATGCTGGAACCGGTCGAACTTGCCTCGGCGGACACCCTCGAGGAAGAGGAAGAGCCGGAGGAAGAAGAGGTTCAGGTGGGGGTCGGCGCCGCGCCCGTGGTCGCGTCCGAAGAGGACGTCGACGCGGAAACCGACACGGCGGCGGATGAGGAACTTGTTGAAAGCGGTGAAGACCTGGAAATAGGCGACGAGTTTGGGGAGGAAGCCGGGGGGGACGTGCCGGAGGACGTGGAACTCGACGAACACTGAGCCGGTTGCGAAGTTTTCTCCGAAGGCGGCGTGCGCGGCAAGCGCGCCGCCTTTCGTGTTCCCTGCGGGACCGGACGCCGCGGCGCTTACGGGGTCGCCTCGGTTGTGTCTGGCGGCGTGCTTGCGGAGACCTCCGCCGGGGGGGATGTGGGCGGCGCAGCCGTGGCCGGAGGAGATTCCAGCGCGGCGCCGCCTGCGCTTGCATCCTTTTCTGCCTCTGCCCTGGTCGTGAGTATCACGCGGTCATACCGGTAGATGACCGCCAAGGCAGGGAACTGGCCGAGGAAATAGTGATTCAGAATCGCGAAAAACGTGGCTTGCGGCTCGATTTGGACCGTCCACTTGCGCTGATCCGCGGGAATCTGCTCCACGGCCGGCGCGACCTCCAACGGCACTTCCACTTGTTGGCTGAGCGCCACGACGTTGGCGATCGCATCCGCGTTGGAGTAGTTGAGCGCCTCCTGCGACACCGGGCGCACCAACCTCTCGTACAGCGCAGGCGCCAGCTTGATACCCGGGATTAGTTCATGCTCCGGCTTTCCTGTCCCCTCTTGCTGGCTGGGCAGATTGGGGTCGATATTGTCCAGTTCCACGGAAGCCACCTGCCGCATGGGCAGGGTAATCTCGACCCCGTCCATGACGCGCACGACAATCTCGCGGGTATTCTGCCGGAC
>JAGMZX010000044.1 GCA_018005585.1 Candidatus Hydrogenedentota bacterium
GAATAAGAGCGCCATCATCTTAGCTCGATTCCGCGCACGTGTCCAGCAGGGGAAAGGGAAAGCCATTCCTTTTCGTGACGGCCGTTGTGACGGCTCGCCATGTTGTTCGGCGCGCCAAAAGGCGTGCGCGGGTCATGCGCTCGCGCAGGCCGCCGTCGACAAGCCCCCGACCGGTGCGCTTCTTCTCCCCTACGTCCTTTTCGCCCTTTTTCTCCAACTTGTGCCACAGTGTCATTCTTGCTGCAGCTTCCCGGCCGTCCCAGGGAATCGCAACACCGTTTCGTAGATGTTGCAGCCGATGACCTGGCCGAGCGTCCAGGGCCAGTCGCGGCCCCCGATGTCCGTGCTGTAATACACCATGTAGTACGCGCTTTCACCCAGAGGCGAAAGGGCCGCGTAGGCGGTATCGCCGCACGAGGGGAAATCGAGCAACGGCGCCAACGACATGCTGTCCGGGTCGAGACGAAACAAGGACGTGCGCTTGCGTGTGAACGCATACCGCAGCAGATAGCAGCCCCGCTCCAGCGGGTCCGGCAGCGCGTCCCAACCGCGGTGATAGGCGCCGGACACATTGCGCCGGGCCACGACGTAGAAAGCGTTGCCGCGCCGCAGCAGAAACGGACTGTCGTACTTGTACGGCGTGAACTCGCAATCCCATTGGTCGAGGCGGTCCTTGCTCGCGCGGCAGACCATGCCCCCCTCCATTTCCAGGCGAACCACGGCGACGAGGTTACCCGCCGCGTCAAACTCGAAGTCGGCCTCCTCCGCGCCTGCGTCCACGACCTGAGGCGCGTCTGAAATGGGTTTCCAATCATAGCCGTCCGCCGAAGTCAGCAGCCGCACTTCGCCCGCCGGATTGAACAGATTGTAAAGGCCTTCGCCGTGGTAGACCGACATGTAGGCAACGCCGTCGTGGACTCTCGCGCGCCAGACGATGTAGCCGGGCTTGAAAATGGACACAGGCTCGGACCAGCGCCCCTCCTGGAGCCGCTCCGTGGCAAAAATGCCTTCTGGCTCGAACCAATAGAACTTGTTGCCCGCCTTGATGAAATACAGAATCAACTTGCCCCGGTACTCCAGGAATCGCGGCTCCCGCAAATCCGCGCCGGACAGGTCAAGCGCCGTCTCCAGTTCCCAGCGGGCCTGGTCCGCTGAGCGCAACACCACAATGCGCGCCTTCGCCGAAGCATAGTGCGTCGGTCCCGTCCGGAACGCAAGAAAGTATTCGCCACGGTAACAAGTCAGGTCGACAACGTTGTTGGACGACTGGATCTCCAAGTCCGCCGGCAAGCCCGGCCCCGGCACAACCCGCGAAGGCAGTGTGAAGGAGATGCCTTGCGCCGCCGCGGTGTCGAATGAGACCGCTTCCTCCAAGGGCGCAAGCGCCGCTATCGACACGGCCAGCAGCACAAACAACAACAGCGGCGGTAAGCATGCCAGCACCGCCGCCCGCCGCAGCCAGCGCCGCCAGCGCGGACTCCGCGGCATTGTCCTTGTCGGATCTTCCGTCATGGTTGCTCCCAGCAATGCGCCCCTGGCGCCGCAGCTTACTACGCGTGGCAATTTTGAGGCAACGCCTGAGCAGCGGCGAATCCGCGCGCCCGAACCGCACATGAGGAGTAAACCACGTGAAACCCGCGGCGTTTTTGCATCGTCTGAAAACGGCCTCTATAATACCGCTGGCGCAAGCACGCGAAAGGCATTATTCCCTTCATGGATATCGATATTGGATTCATACTGTTACAGTATTTCTGCCTTCTATTCTCGCTATGTGTGCATGAAGCGGCGCACGCGGCCATGGCGAACTACTGCGGCGACCCTACCGGCCGGCTCATGGGGCGCCTGACCCTGAACCCGGTCAAGCACGCCGACCCGCTCGGCACCGTCATCCTGCCACTGGTCATGATGCTGACCAACGTGCCCTACATGTTCGGCTGGGCCAAGCCCGTGCCGTTCAACCCGCGCAATCTGAACAACGCGCGGCGCGACCCCATGCTCATCGCCCTCGCGGGACCCGGCTCCAATCTCCTGGTCGCCCTTTCCGGCGCCCTGGTATTGCGAATCCTTGTTACCGTCGGAGGCTTCGAGCCAGACTCGCAGATCATCGAAATCCTGTTCATGATCGTCTTGTATCTCATCATGATCAACATGATATTGCTGCTCTTCAATATCATTCCCGTGCCGCCGCTGGACGGACATTACGTCCTCGGCTATTTCCTCCCCGAGAGCGGCCAGCGCACGCTGGACCAGGTCGGGCCCTTTGGGATTCTTATCGCCATATTCGTGGCGCGGCCCTGGCTGTCGTTCGCATTGCCGAAGATGCAGACGGCCCTCGTCTGGTTCGTTACCTGGGGCCAGACCGGATAGCGCTTGGGTATGGCGCTCCCGCATCTGCTATAATCCGGCTCCGCGCGCGTCCCGCGCGCTTTTTCCATTCGTCTGCAAGACCCGATACAGGAATGCGTCATGGAGATGCCGAGACAGTTCAAGTCCGAGGAAGCAGAGCCGCGCTGGCAGGCATACTGGCAGGAGAAGGGTCTCTACAGGTGGGACCCGGCCAAGGGCCGCGACGAGACTTTCGTGGTAGACACGCCACCGCCGACCGTGAGCGGCTCGCTGCACGTCGGCCATATGTTCTCCTATTCGCACCAGGACTTCATCGTCCGTTACCAGCGCATGCGCGGCAAAAACATCTTTTTCCCGATCGGCTGGGATGACAACGGCCTGCCGACCGAGCGCCGGGTCCAGAACCTCTTCAACGTCAAGTGCGAGGGACACCTGCCTTATGATCCGAGCCTGACGCACGAGCGCGGCCGCAAAGGCAACCCACAGCCGATCAGCCGCCGCAATTTCGTCGAACTCTGCGACGACGTCGTGGTGGAGGACGAAAAGGCGTTCAAGCACCTGTGGACGCGCCTCGGGATGAGCTACGACTGGGACCTCGAATACGCGACCATCGACGAACACTGCCGTCGCATCTCGCAATGGAGTTTTCTTGACCTGCTCGAAAAAGGCGAAATCTACCAGGACGAGCGGCCCGTGCTCTGGGACGTCGATTTTCAGACCGCCATCGCGCAGGCGGAACTGATCGATAAGGAAGTGCCCAGCGCGTTTCATTTTCTGCGTTTCGGTATCGAGGACTCGGACGAGTACCTCGTCATTGCAACGACGCGGCCAGAACTGCTCGCGGCCTGCGTCGCCGTGCTGATTCATCCGGACGACGACCGGTTCAAGAAGTACCTCGGCAAGAACGCTGTCACGCCGCTCTTCCAGGTGCCCGTGCCAATTATGGCCGACCCGAAGGCCGACCCGGAAAAAGGCACCGGCGTGGTCATGGTCTGTACCTTCGGCGACCAGACGGACGTCGAATGGTGGCGCAGCTTTGGTCTCCCGCTGCGGCAAATCGTCGGGAAGAACGGCTGTCTGCTGCCGGTCACCTTCGGCGCACCCGGTTGGGAAAGTAAGAATCCGGATGCGGCGAACGCGGTGTACGGCCAGATTGCCGGCATGTACGCGCGCAAGGCTCAGAAAACGACCATCGAAATCGCCGAAAACACGCCGGGCGTCATTGACCGGCCCAGCGAAGCCATATCGCATGCGATCCGCTACTTCGAGAAGGGCGACCGCCCGCTCGAACTCATCCCGACGCGCCAGTGGTATACGAAGATCATGGACAAGAAGGAAGCCTTGATCGAACAGGGCCGCAAGATTCAATGGCACCCCGATTTCATGGTGAAACGCTACGAACACTGGGTCGAAGGACTGAATCAGGACTGGTGCTTGAGCCGCCAGCGCTATTTCGGCGTGCCCATTCCGGTCTGGTACAAGATTGGCGATAACGGAGAGGTCCGCTACGATCAGCGCATCCTGCCGCGGCCCGGTCGGTTGCCCATCGACCCGCTTTCGGACGCGCCCGAGGGCTGCACGAACGATCAGCGCGACCAGCCGGGCGGGTTCACGGGCGATCCGGACGTGCTGGACACTTGGGCAACGAGTTCCTTGACGCCGGAAATCGCAACGCATTGGGTGATGAACCCGGACCGGCACCGGCGGCTCTTCCCGATGGATGTCCGCCCGCAGAGCCACGAGATCATCCGCACGTGGGCCTTCTACACGATCGTCAAGGCGTACCTGCACGAACGTGAAATTCCGTGGCGCAACGTGGTCATCAGCGGCTGGATTCTCGACCCGGACCGCAAGAAGATGTCGAAGAGCCACGGAAACGTCGTCACTCCCGAGCCGTTGGTCGATCAGTTCGGCGCGGACGGCGTCCGGTACTGGGCGGCGCGCGCGCGCCTGGGCGTCGACACCGCCTACGACGAGCAGGTGTTCAAGGTCGGGAAGAAGCTGTGCACGAAGCTTTTTAACGCGAGCAAGTTCGTGCTGATGCGGCTGGACGGCGTCGATCCGGCGCTGTTGTCCGCCGGGGCCGTCACCGCGCCCGCGGATCGCGCCGTCATCGCGGAACTGCGCCCCTTGATCCAGCGCGTCACGCAGGCTTTCGACGCCTTCGATTACGCGCAAGCACTCTCACTCACCGAGGAATTCTTCTGGCAGACATTCTGCGACAACTACCTCGAGCTCTGCAAAGGCCGCGCGTACGAGGAAGGGTTCAGCGAGGGGAAACGGTCCGCCTTCGCCGTACTGCGCCTCATCCACCGCGCGATTCTGCGGCTCTTTGCCCCGTTCGTGCCCTACATCACCGAAGAAATCTGGCACTGGGCCTACAGCACGGATCCCGGCATGCACGAATCCGTCCACCGCAGCCCGTGGCCCTCCATCGAAGAATTCGCCACCGTCGCGCCGCCGCGGCATGCCGGCCAGTATGCCGCGATGGTCGCCGTCTTCGATGCCGTGCGCAAGGCTAAAGGCGATGCGAACAAGAGCATGGCCGCGCCCGTGGCGCGCGTCGCGGTCACGGGTTCCGCCGCCGTGCTGGATTCCCTGCTCGAAATCCGGGAGGACCTCGTCAAGATGCTCAATATCCAGGCGCTGGGTCTCGTCGAAGGTGCGCCCGAAACCGGCATCGTGGCCGTCGAAAGCACCATCGAGTAAGCATGCCGTGACACGGGCGGGGCCGGAATGAGCCTCCGGCTGTCTGCGCATCCGCACCGCCAATGCGGGAGTCAATTTGCACGGGGATTCACGCGTTTGCTATAGTACTTTCCCTCAGAAGGGCTGAAAACCGCACGGGCAGTGTTCTGTCCGCGCTGGACTGCGCATCGCGCGCGGGTGTTCCGGGCGAGGTTGCAGAAGATGCCCATGTTTTCCGCACGAGCAGCAAAGAGGTTGAAGCAAACAGATGGCGAACATTAAGCAACAAGAGAAGCGTATCCGGCAGGATCGGCAACGGCGTCTGCGCAACATGGACGTAAAATCGCGCATGCGCACCTACATCAAGCGGGCCATGGCCGCGCTCGAGGCAAAAGACAAGGCGGAGGCGAGTGCAGTGGTGCCTCAGGCGATTGCGGCGATTGACCGCGCCACGGCCAAGGGCGTCATCCACCGCAACGCGGCGGCGCGCAAAAAATCCTCGCTGACAACACGCATCAACGCGCTGCAGTAGAAGTCTGAACTCGTTTCTGACCGCGGACGGGCCCCGCTCGTTCGCGGTCCGTGTTTGCATCCGGCCCGCCCCTCCTCTCCTGCATCCGCAGCCGGTGCCCGGAAGACTTTTTCCGTGTCACGTTCTCGTCTATAATAATTTCGTTATTTCCATCTGGGGATGTGTCTGATCGCGCGAAGGAGAAGCTGAAGTGGCGGTGCTGCGAACGGCGCCACAGGCCGGGCGTTGGCCGGTTCGTGCGTTGCTGGCGGTAATCGTGCTGTCCGCGCCGGCGCAGGCGGCGTTCGGCCGGCAGCCGCAGGGCACGTCGGCGTTGCATCTTCGGTTTACCGGCGACATCATGATGCACGTTTCGCAATTGAACGCAACACGGCCGGAACGCGGCACGGATTACCGTTTCGAGACTTTCTTCGAAGGTGTGCGGCCCCTGCTTCAAGATGCGGACTTCACCGTCGGCAATCTTGAAACCACGCTTATCGAGCGCAACTACACCGGCTATCCCTGCTTCGGCAGTCCGGAATGCCTGGGCCGCGCGCTTGCCTGGGCGGGTTTTGACGTGCTGGTCACCGCGAACAACCACACCTTGGACAAACTGGAAACGGGGGTGCGCAATACCCTGGACATCCTCGACGCGTACGGGCTGCGGCACGCGGGAACGGCGCGTTCGCCGGTCGAGGCGGCGCATTTGCTGGTTCTGGAACGTAACAGCATAAGCCTGGCCGTACTGGCGTACACCGAGATGACAAATGGCATCGAGCAGTATTTCGACAAGGGAAAACTGGCCTACATGGTCAACTACGCCGTTCAGGACCGGATCGTCGCGGATATCCAGCGGGCGCGGGCAGGCGGCGTGGACGCGGTACTCGTGTTTCTGCACTGGGGCGATGAGTATCAGCGTCAGCCCGCAAGGCGGCAGGTATCGCTGGGCGACGCGCTCATTGCGGCGGGCGCGGACCTGGTCGTGGGGTGTCACCCGCACATGACGCAGCCGGCGGTCTGGCGCACGGTTCAAGACGCAAACGGCCAACAGCGCCGCGGATTGGTTGCTTATTCGCTGGGCAATTTCATTTCAAGCCAACGCGACCGCTACAAGGATGCGGGGGCGATACTCGATGTGCGGCTTGAGAAAGGGCCGGGGGAGCAGCGTGCGCGCGTCGTTGCCGGGGAATTGGTCCCCACCTGGATCCAGATATGCCGGTCTGCCGGAAAGACGGATTATCGCGTGCTCTCCGCGCAGGCTGTCGCCGTGGACTGGCCACTGGGCCTGGACCCGCTGGTGCGGAAATCCGAGTATGAGCGCGCGGTCCTGGCTGTAACGGACCTGGAACAGCTGCTGTCGGGCGCCGGCCCCGATGCGCTGCGCATGGCGGGGTCCCCTGCCCCCTATGCCCGCCCGCGTTTCTTTGCCGGCGGGCGCGGCTGGTTTTCGTGTTCCGAGCCGTTCCTCGAGGCTGCCTGGGACCTCGCCGTCTCCGGCAAGTCCGCCCGTTTGGGCGCAGGGCCGGTTCGCGCGGACGACCGAGACGGGTTTGGCGGCGCACTGGAGACACACGTCTCTGCGCATTCCTCGTTTCTGGCCCAACGCGGCGCGGCGGTTCCGGTGAAATGGAATTTGCGTGAAACGATGCTGCGGGAGCTATTCGGCGTCGACGCCGCCGGCACGGAGTGGAGCGCCCTGTCGTTTGTGCCGCGAGTGCCGCACAGTCTGGAACACGCCACGCTCACGCTTCCTGCGCGCGAGGGCAGCGTAACGGCGCGGTACGTGCGCGCGAAGGGTTTCGAGGTGGTTCTGCCACGCGGTTCGCGTTTCCATACGCAGAACGCGCGCACGGAAGTCCCCGTCGTGGTGTCGTGGCTTCCCAGCGGGGCGGTGCGTCCCTTGACGCCGGACGAAACCGTCTGGCTCGGGCGCCACGGCTGGCGCCGCGCGGCTGGCGGTAATGCGGCGGTATGGCTGTCTGTCGACGAACAATGCGTCCGCGTCGTACAGGAAGGCTATGTGCTTTGGGAGGCGCTGTGTTCGACCAGCGGCGCGCCGGGGCCATCGGGCTGGCACGTGGTAAAGGCTCGCACCGGCGCGGAGACACCGTTGGGCGGCCTGATTTCACGCAACGCCCGCACCGGCGGCGCCGGACCGCCCGCCAGCCAGGACGAGGAGCAGGCATTCACGCGGCTAATCACCCTGCGTGGACTGTCCGAAGAGGCGTTTCCATGCCCCTGTACACGAGACCGCATCACCTGTGATTTCCATGGCGCGGACAATGAGACCGGTCTCGGTACGCCCGCCGCCAAGTCGGGCGTCCGCCTCAGCCATGCAGACGCGTGGCGCCTTTACGACATGGTCCACGCGGGCATGCTCGTGCTGGCCACGGACTATCCGGAGCACGCTGCGTCACGCTGAGACGCTGATGCTGCCCTATCGCTTCAGGATTCCGCCCCGGTCCTTGCTCAGATGAACCCCTTGCAGCGTCATCTCGAGTTCGTCCGGATTGTCGGAATTCCACATCGCCTCCTCCTTCGTGATGAGCTTCCGCTTGAGCAACCCCGCGAGGCTCATGTTGAAGGTCTGCATCCCCTCAGCCGCGCCCGCCGCCAAGGCGACCGGAATCTGGCGCATGTTGTTTTCACGAATCAGCGCCGCGATGCCGGGGTTGTTAATCATGACCTCGACAGCGGGAATCCGGCCCTTGCCCGACGCGGCCTGCAGGAGGCGCTGCGCGATGGATGCGCGCAGTTGCAGCGACAATTGAGACCGCACCTGCGGCTGCTGATTCGACGGGAACATGTCCATGATGCGGTCCATGGTCATCATGGCATTGGTCGTGTGCAGCGTGCTGAAAACCAGGTGGCCCGTTTCGGCGGCGGATATGGCCGCCTGGAACGTTTCCGCGTCACGCATTTCACCGACGAGGATGACATCGGGGTCTTCGCGCATTGCCGCGCGCAGCGCCACGTGGAAGTCTTTCGTGTCGATTGAAATCTCGCGCTGCGTGATGATGCTCTTCTTGTTTGTATGCAGAAATTCGATGGGGTCTTCGAGCGTAACGATATGCACCCGCTTCCGATCGTTGATCCAATCGATGAGCGACGCCAGTGTCGTCGATTTGCCGCTGCCCGTAGTACCCGTAATCAGAACAAGGCCACGCGGATAATTCGCGATATTGTTCATGACCGGCGGCAGATAAAGATCCTCGAAATTCAGGATCTTACCACGCACGTGGCGCATCACAATGCCAACCGAGCCGCGCTGCCGCAGTACGTTCACACGGAAACGGCCCAATCCGGACACGCCCAGCGCCAGGTCGGAGTCGCCCGTGCGCAGGAATTGCTCCTTCTGGCGTTCGTCCATAATCTCGTCGAGATAGCCCAGTGTATCCTGCGGCGTGAGCGTATCGGTATCGAGAAAGCGGATATCGCCGTCGATACGTACCGCGGGCGGACTGCCCACCGTCAGATGCGCGTCCGAAGCGCCGTTTTGCACCGCATATGCGAGAATCTTCTTCAGCGTCAACATGACCCTGCCCTCCTGACCTTGCTGCCCCGCCGGGGCGAGTCCAGTATAACAGAGTTATCCGGTGCCGGACGGCTTGCCTTTCCGGCAGCGCTTTTCCATACGTTTGGCCCAAGGCCAAGGATACCCGCAGAGGGGACACGGCGTATCCCCCAAGGGCCGCTCGTACCGGCAATGGGGGCATGTGGCCGTTCGCCCGCTGCCGCGAGCACGGCCCGCGCGCTTGACGCCGGGTGGTTTCATGCGCGCCGCGGTCCCGGACTGGCGTCATCGCGGTAAGAACACGCCACCGCTCGCGCACGCGGCGGGAGACTACTCGCGCAGTTCCCGTGCGTATTTTTTGATCTTGCGGGCAATTTCAATGATGTCCTGCATGTTCTCTTCGGAACCCAGAAGCAATGCATGCCGCAGCCACATGCCGCTGCGGTCGCACAGATCCTCGGCCTGCGGGCACCGGCATGTGCTGTAGTCGCGGAAAGGCGCGCTTTCAAACGCCGGCTGCTTGTACAAGGGCATCGGGTACCCCGCGGCTATCGGCAGACCCTCTGCGCGCGCGGCCTCGATGAATCGCTCGCGGGAACAGCCGAATCTCTCAGGTTGGATGCGCAGACAGTATAGATGGTAGGGCCGCCGCGTGATGCGCGGGTCGTTCGGCTGCGGTTCGAGCCCTTCGAGCCCGGCAAGGGCCGCATTCAAGATGGCGGCATTGCGCTCCCGTTGATTCGTCTGTTCGTCCATCCGTTCGAGTTGCGCCTCGAGAATCGCGGCGGCGAACTCCGTGAGGCGGGCATTTGTCCCAAAATTCACGTGAAGATACCAGCCTTTCACCGGGTCGCGTCCGCAATTCACCAGAGAACGGCACAACAGCGCGAAGTCCTCGTCGTCCGTGACGATTGCGCCGCCCTCGCCCGCCGTGATGTTCTTCGAGTGCTGGAAGCTGAACACGCCGCACTTGCCGAGCACGCCCGCGCCGCGGCCCTGCCAGCGCCCGCCCCAGGCGTGACAGGCGTCCTCCAGCACGAAAAGCCCGTGTTTGCCCGCAATCGCATTGACCCGGTCCATGTCGCAGATGCGGCCGCCGAAATGAACCGGGATGATGCCCTTCGTCCGCGGTGTCATCGCGGCTTCGATGAGTTCCGGGTTGAGACACCAGGAAGCGTCGACATCGACAAAGACGGGAATCGCTTTCAGCCGGATAATCGCCGAGGCCGTGGCGACAAACGTGTACGGTGTGGTGATGATCTCATCGCCGGGCTGCACGCCCAGCGCTTGCAGCACAATCTCAAGCGCAGTCGTACCGCTCGTGCACGAAATGCACTGAGCCGCGCCCTGGAACGCGGCGTATCCCTGTTCGAAGCGGCGGACGCGTTCGCCAAACCACCAGTTGCCGCTGTCGAGCACTTCCAGCAACGCCGCGCGCTCACGTTCGGCGAAAACGGGCCACTTGGGCCAGGGACGCTTTGACTCGTCGCGCACGGGCGCACCGCCGTGCACCGCCAGCCGGGAAGAATCCGTCATGATGTCTGTGTTCCTTCTGTTGCGCGCGGTTAGTACCTGTCGGCATCCTGCCGTATCGTGCAGGGCCTGCTGTCTTGCGGCACACGCGCGGGTATACACGCGGACGCAAGTATAAACCAAGCGTCGCGCGGGGTCACAAGGAGAAGAATGCCCCCTATCGGGAAAGGAGGCGGAATGAATATTATTCGAGACGCAGTGCGGAAGTGGGAGCCCTTCTGGGTAGAGGCCGATGCCACGGTGCGCGACGCGGTGCGCGAACTGTGCGAGCGCAAGATAGGCGCGGCGGCCGTCAAGAGCGGAGACGAACTCGCCGGCGTGTTCTCCGAGCGCGACGTGCTTGTCCGCGTGATTAACAAGGCACTTGATCCCGGCAAGGTGCGGGTCCGCGATGTCATGAGCACGGCCGTGAATGTCGTGCATCTCGAGGATGAGGGCCGCATGGCAAAGGCGATCATGGTGACCCACCATGTTCGTCACCTCATAGTCGTGGACAGCAATAACCAATATTGCGGCATCCTGTCGATGCGCGATCTGATGGAGGCCGATGTCCGCGACTGCCAGGACCTGATTCACGAGTTGAATGAGCGGTACTACGAGCAGAAGTACGCGGAAAAGTGGCGCATCTCTTCGAACCGGGTGATTATCGAATCGTACAAACCGGAACAGACACCCGCCCATCGCTGACCGCAGACGGAGCGATGAGAACGTTCTGGTCACAAGGCGAATCCCGCCTTGACGGGTGGGGTTCGCCTGATTTGCATATCCGCCCGGCATTCACCGATACTATTGCCATTCCGCCAGCGTTCTTATGCCGCACTGTGTGCGCATAGCCTGGGGGTCTGGTTGTAGGCGCCGGGGAAACCCCGGTGGAAACCACACGGAGACGCTCCAATGGCCAAAATGTATCCCGCCCCCATTGCGTACCACGAGGGACGGTATGTGCCGACCGAGGAAGCCCAAGTCAGCATCCTGACTCATGCCTTCAATTACGGTACAGGGCTCTTCGAGGGCATTCGCGGCTACTACGTTCCAGAAGAGGACGGCATTCTTATTTTCCGCCTGAAGGAGCACGTGGAGCGGTTCGTACGCAATTTCAACATTCTGTGCATGGAAATCCCCGAAGGCCGGCAAGAAATTGAGAACGTCTGCGTCGAACTCGTGCGCCGGTGCGGATTCAAAGAAGGCGTCTATATCCGGCCAATCTGCTACAAGAGCGAACATTCGCTAGGCCCGACGGTTCGCGGCGTGACGAGCAGCTTTTCCTGCTACGTCATTAAGCTTGGCGATTACGTGAATATCACGGACGGTTTGGACGTGGCCGTGTCCTCTTGGCGGCGTTTGTCGGATAACGCCATTCCCAGCCGCGCCAAGTCCACCGGCAGCTACATCAACTCTTCGCTCGCGGCAACGGAGGCGAAGCAGGCCGGATTTCACGAAGCGATCTTCCTGCGCGACAACGGGATGGTTGCCGAGGGCAGCGCCATGAACCTGTTCATGGTGCAGAACGGCCAGCTGATTACGACACCGCCCACTTCGGATATCCTGGTTGGCATAACGCGCAACACGGTGATGGAACTGGCGGCGGATGAACTGAAATTGCCCGTTATCGAGCGCGACATCGCGCGGACCGAGCTTTACGTGTGCGACGAGCTCTTTTTCTGCGGCACGGGCGCGCAGGTCGCGCCGGTGCGGTCGGTGGACCGCCGCCTGATCGGAGACGGCAAACCGGGCCCGGTCACCAACAAGTTGCAGGAACTGTATTTCAACGTAGTGGCCGGAAAGGTCCCCAAGTACCGCCATTGGTGCACCCCGGTACGTTGACGAGGAAGCCGGCGTGTCGTCCAGCTTGTTACCTCGCATCCTGTTCAACCCGTGGTTCTGGGTCAACTATGCGGTAACCCTCGGCCTGACGTGTTGGGTGCCGCTGCTGAGCATGACCTTGGTGATTACCCAGCAGCGGCCAGAAGCGAAGGACGGGGGTGGAAATACCGCGGAACTGTCCGTCGCGTCACAACCTGCGCGGGTGCCTGAAACGGCGCCGCAAGACGCGGTATCACAGCGCGGCCCCACAACGCGGATCCCTCTGTATGCGTGTTATTGGCGCGTGTTTCACGGGGATTTCGCGTACTTTCTCAAACCGGTGGCGCTGCACCTTGTGCTATGTTTCATCATCTCGGTCTGGGTATGGCGTACCGTGCTGCTCAGGCGCACACCCGATGCCCGGCGCGGCGGAACCACGCCCGCCGAGCGGTAGACACGCCGGCCCGTGCGACCAACGGCCAGAGGTCATCGCATGAACGAACCGGAACTGCGCGCTTGCATGTGCGAAGTGGGCAGGCAGCTTTGCGCAAAGAATTTCGTCGCCGCAACGGACGGCAACATCAGCGTCCGGCTCGCAGATGACCGTTTCCTCTGCACGCCCAGCGGCGTCAGCAAGGGCAGGATGCGCCCCTCCGATATCCTTATCGCGGACGGAGCGGGCCGGAAACTGGACGGGCCCGGGAAAGTCACATCGGAATTCTTTACGCATCTCGCCGCGTATGAAGAACGCCCGGATATCCTCAGCGTGGTGCACGCGCACCCGCCCACGGCGCTGGCCTTGACGCTGGCGGGTATCTCGATGGAAGCGCCCGTCATTCCCGAAGTCGTGGTTGCGTTCGGCGCGGTGCCGACCGCACCTTACGCAACGTCCGGCACGAAAGAGGGCGCGGAAGCAATCCGCGACTACATCAGGCAGTGCGACGTAGTGCTGCTCTACCGTCACGGCGCGGTCACCGTGGGACAGGACCCGTGGGACGCCTGCAACCGGATGGAGAAGCTGGAACACGCGGCCGAGATTCTTTACAAGGTGTATTTGCTGGGCAAGGAACCGCCGCATTTGACGCGGCCTCAGATTGACCGCTTGATTGCGTGCCGCACTTCTTACGGCCCCGGCGGCAAGACCTTTCGCATCCCCGGCGTCGAACAGTAAGCCACCAGGACTCCTATTTCTTCGTTTCCCGGACTGCCCGATTGACCGCGTCGAGCAACCGCTGCAGATCCGCCGCCTCGACGACCAGGGGCGGCATGAAGGTCAGCGTGTTGCGGTCCCGGCCCGTCTTGCCCGCCAGAAAGCCCAGGTCCTTCAATAATTCCAGGACCGCGTCACAGCGGGCGCCGTCCGCCTCCCCCCCGCCGGCCACGACATCGACGCCGGTCATCATGCCCTTGCCGCGCACGCGCGTCAGACAAGGCCAAGCCCGGGCGAGTTGCTCCAGCCCCTCCCGAAACTCCGCGCCCAGGCGCAACGCTCTCTCGCCCAGCCGCTCCCGCTCATGAAACTCAAGCGTGGCAAGCGCTGCGGCGCATGAAACCGGATTCGCGCCGAACGTTGCGGCCCCGGGGCGCGTGTACGCTTGCGCGATGGCGTCTGTGGCCATCACCGCAGCGATGGGCAGCCCGTTACCGAGCGCCTTGGCCATCGTCACAATATCCGGGATGGTGTCCCAGTGTTCCGACCCAAACCAGCGTCCGGTGCGGTTCATCGCTGTTTGCACCTCGTCAAAGATAAGCAGGATGCCGTAGCGGTCGCAGAGACGCCGGACCCGCTGCCAGTATCCCTCCGGGGGTACGATGATGCCGCCGTTGCCCTGGATGGGTTCGGCGACCACGGCCGCGACGTTTTCCGGGCCCATTTCCTCAATTAGGGTTTCCATGCGCGCGATGCACGCGTACTCGCACGAAGGAAGGGACGCGCGCAGCGGGCAGCTCGCGCAAAAAGGATGCGGCGCGAATCGCACGTCCTCCAGAAGATGCGAGCTGGTGCGCCACATGTCCAGTCCGGTCACGCTCATCGCCCAGTTGGTCCTGCCGTGCAGCGCGTCCGTGAGCGCGATGATCCCGTGCCGACCCGTGGCAAGCGACGCGAGCAACATGGCGGTCTCGTTGGCCTCTGAACCGCTCGCGCAGAAGAACGTGCGCCTGATCGCGCCCGGCGCGATAGCCGCCAGCCGCTCCGCGAGCCGCAACATCGGTTCCGTCAGATAGATCGTGGTCGTGTGCTGAAGCCGCCGCAATTGGGTGATGGCCACGTCGAGTATCTCGGTGTTACCGTGGCCCGCGCTCATGACGGTTACCCCGCTGTAGCAATCAAGGTAGCGTTTCCCGGTCGAATCGGCCAGGAAAGCGCCTTCGCCCGAGACAATGACCGGCGGCTGCCGGTAAAAGTGGTATACGCAGGGCATCAGGTAAGCCGCCTTGAGCGTGAGCAGTTCTTCCGGGCGCGTCGCGGCATTCATGACAAGAGACCTCGCATTACGGCGGCGGTGGAGGCGGACTTGGAAACGTGCTGCGCATACCCGCCATAATTCCAGGGACGCGGTCCCGAGGCCATCAACGCGGTCCACTCCTCGGGCGGAGGCGCGGCGGGCGTTTCTCCCGCTGACCAGCGGTCCAAGGCCGCCCGGTAGGCCCGCGTCACCTTGCCAGCCATGCCGGGCTCGTACCATTGCGCCTCTATCCGCAGCGACGCCGCGTTCAACCCCAGGAAGGCGTCAATCTCCGGCAAGACGGCCAAGTCACGCGCGGCAAGCACATGGTTTCTGCAGTGTTGATCCGCGATGATATGACGGATTTCGCCCGTCCGGTCCCGCAATGCGAATGCGGCATGTTTGCAGGGTCCCCGGCAGACGTCCATGCTGCCGGAGCGCGACAAGTGCAGCGCGATCATGCAGTGGTCGACCAGCATGCCCGCGACGGGACCATGCGCCAGCAATTCCACGGGCACTCCGCTTTCGCGCACCAGCATGGACACGTCCTGAAAACCCGCTTCGACTCCCGGAGTGACGGCGGACGCACCCCACGCGCACAGCGCCTGCGCCGCGGGCACATTCAGCACGTTGAACCCGTAGTCGGCCACGATGGCGGCCCGGGGCAGATCTTCACGGGCACGCTTCAATGTACCCAGATGATGCACGAGTACATAACGCACCTCGATGTCCGCGCATAGCGCGACCAGCCCGCGCCACGCTGCCCGCGCGCCCGCGCCCGTAACGCGCGGCGTGCGGATTCCGAGCGGGGCGCCTCGCGCCGCGACCAGCAACGAAGCTTCGCGGAACGTATCGGGCGTCCAATGTGCCTCCCGATACTGCGGCGTTTCAGCGGCCAACCAGATGCGGTCCGCCCCCGCGTCCAGGGCCTCTCTGGTCGCCTCGACACTGCCGACACACACGGTCAGTGCGGGCGCCGAACGCGGCAATGCTTTCGCGCCAGCGATTGGGAATTGAATTGACGCGATGGACGCCTCCCGCGCCCCGTTCGAGAGCATAAGCGGTTCCCGCTTCCCGGAGATATCGAAAAACGCCGCGCTGGATGGCGCGCCCGTGCATGCAAGCGACGAAATCTCGCGCACCCGCTCGCGGAAGAGCCGCTCCAGCAGGCCACTGTCCGGCGCCCAGGCGGACGGCATCGCGTAGTAGCTATCGAGCGCATCCCGGTAGAGCCGGACCAGATGACTCAGGTAGACCGCGTCACGCATCCGGCCTTCGATCTTGAGTGACCAGATGCCGGCCTCCACAAGTTCGGGGATGTTGCGCAACAGCGCGAGGTCGCGCAGCGCCATCAGATGGCCGGCGCGCAGGGGCCCCGTGGACGCGCCCTCGCGCAGGTTAACCAATTCATACTCCCAGCGGCAGGGCTTCATGCACTCACCGCGATTCGCGCTCTTGCCGAACACGAGGCCGCTCATGGAGCACTGGCCCGACTGCGCGACGCACATATCGCCGTGGAGAAAATACTCGACCGCGACCCCGCTACGCTCACTGAGCAGACCGGCCTCCCGGATGCTGATGTCGCGCGAAGTCACCACGCGGCGCACACCTAAGTCGCGAAGCATGAGGGTCTGGTCAAGGTCGTGCACGTTCATCATCGTGCTCGCGTGCAGTTCCCCGCGCAGACCCAGTTCGCCGGCAATGCGCAAGGTCGCCAAATCGCAAATGATAATGCCGTCCACCCACAGAGAGTCGAGAAACCGCATGAAGTCACGCGCTTCCCCCACCTCATGATTCCCCAGAATCACGTTCACCGTGACGTACAGATGTTTGCCGCGCTCGTGCACGAGAGAAGCGGCGCGGCGCAACGCCTCATCGTCGAAGTGAAAATCCGCGCGGTGCGCGCGCATCTGAAACCGCTTTCCGCTGACATAGACCGCGTCCGCTCCCGCCTCGAGAACCGCTTCCAGAACTTCGAAACGTCCCGCGGGCGCAAGCAGCTCGGTGCGGCGCTGCAACGAGCGTATGACCTCCGCGGGATTCAAGGTCGAAGCGCCTGATGCTGCCTGTGTCTGTCCGTGTTCGTCTGCGTTCATGTTGAGGTTTACCCCCCTCCTGGCGCCTTATCCTCTTCAAGGGATGCGCGAATGCGCACGTAGGAATCAAAGCGTATTTTCGGGACCTGCCCGCACGCGACGGCGATCCGGACGGCGCAATCCGGTTCATGCGTATGCGTGCAATTGCGGAAACGGCATCCGCGCGCGGCTTCGGCCAGTTCCGGGAAATAGTATGCGAC
Organism: Candidatus Hydrogenedentota bacterium; assembly: GCA_018005585.1. Lineage (NCBI taxonomy): Bacteria > Pseudomonadati > Candidatus Hydrogenedentota > Candidatus Hydrogenedentota bacterium. The sequence continues at coordinate 17,139 of JAGMZX010000044.1, forward strand.
TTCCTGGGCCGAAACGCCCCAAAGCCCCATCTCGCGGATACCTGGGGTATCAATAACGCGAATGTCTCCGGCTAATTCGTAGAGACGAGCGCTTGTGGTCGCATGTCTGCCCCTGCCCGTGACCGGGATCACTTCTTCGGTCACAAGCCGCAGGTTCGGGTCCATCGCGTTTAAGAGGGACGACTTGCCCACACCGCTGTGCCCCGAGAGCACTGCGGTCTTACAGCGCAGCGCAGCGCGGACCTCCTCAATGCCGAGACCCGCCGTGCAACTGGTCAGGAAGACGGGTATCCCCAGTTCGCGGTAGGCGTCGACCTCGCCGGGCGCCGATGCCGTCAGGTCCATCTTGTTCACGCACAACATGGGCGGCACGGCGCAGACCTGCGAAGCGATCAGGTAACGGTCCACAAGGCCCGCCCGGAAAGGCGGTTGCGCCGCCGAGGCCACGACGAGCAGCAAATCGACATTCGCGGCGAGCACCTGTTCCCGGACCCGAGACGAGCCCGGCGCGGGCCGGCTGAGACGGTTGCGGCGCGGCGCGACGCCGCGCACGAAAACCTCCGCCGCATCGAATTCGACAAGCACGTGGTCGCCCGGAGCCAGCAGCGTCGCGTCCTCTTCCAGGAGCCGCTCGTCTATCTTGCACAGCCGTTCAGCGCCCTCAAGCTGTACGAAAGCCCATTTCTTCGTGTGCGCGATGACAACCGCGTTTGGTTCGAACGAAGTGGGTAACGGGGCCTGCGGCGCGGCGTCGGACACGCTGGCCACGGCGCGACGGTGCTTGACACGGTCGTGCGTGAAAGCAAACTCGTGCTTTTCGCTCCAATCGCGCGTGCGCACGTTCTGCCGTTTTTTCTTTTTCTTTGGCATGAGCCTGTCAGCGATAGCCCCAAACCAGCGTGGCTTCGCGAACGATGCGCAGGTTCCGTCCGCGCTGCAGCACGTCCTCGCGCAGGCGGGCGAGCCCATCGGCGAATTCCGCGCGCGGCAGCAGGGCATACGTAGAGATGAACTGGTCCGCGACCTTTTCTATGTAGTCCGCGTCCACATTGCGCGGCGGCGACGCACTGTCTTCAGACCGGACATCCCGCAGCCCGGCCTCGCGCATGGCGGCCTCGATATCCGGAATCGGCTGGAAGCGGGCGCAATCGATAGCCTCAAGACTGGGAAAATACCCGTTCATGACATGGCGATGAATGGCTCCCTGCGACACGGTGACAAACGCCGCGCAACCACGCCGCAACACCCCCGTGCACTCGGTCATCAGCGCGTCCAGGTCGCGCACGTGATGGAGCACGTAACTCGCGTACACGAAATCGAACGTGCGCCGCGCAAAAGGAAGCGCTTCCGCGGAACCCCGGACCCAACGGACCGGCAGCGGTTTCGCACGACCGTACGAAAGCATGTTGGAAGACGGCTCGACCGCCGTCAGCGCGCACGGGTGCGCGCGGAGAAATGCCGCCGTTTCGTTACCGGTGCCCGCGCCGATTTCGAGCACGCGCACAGCACGGGACTCCCGGGCCAGGGTAGCCAATCTCGCGGAATACGGGCCTCCTCCGGCACGATGACGGTCGTATTGTGCGGCGACCCGGTCGTAATCGAAGTTGCCTGGCGCGGCGGCCATGATCTCAGGCGCGTTCGTGGTTCACGCGCGTCCCGATATAGGCGGCTGCATCGTCCATGGGAATGCGTACCTGTTCGGTCGTGTCCCGGTCTCGAACGGTAATGGTGCCGTTTTCCTTTGTCTCGTAGTCGACACAGATGCAGTACGGCGTACCTACTTCGTCCATGCGCCGGTAACGGCGCCCGATCGCGCCGGATTGGTCGTAAAACGTCGTGAATTTCCGGCGCAGTTTCAATTCGAGGCCCCGCGCGATTTCCGCGAGGCCATCCTTCTTGACAAGCGGGAACACCCCGGCCTTGATCGGCGCAATGCGCGGATGGAATCGCATGACCACGCGAGTCTCGCCCTCGACCACGTCTTCTTCGTATGCGTCGCACAGCACCGCGAGAGCAGTCCGGTCCACGCCCGCCGACGGCTCGATGACCGTCGGGATGAATCGCTCGTTCTTCTCGGCATCGAAAAAGCTGAGGTCTTTTCCGGAATGTTTGGTATGCTGCGTCAGGTCATAGGTGCCGCGGTTGGCCAGCCCCTGCAACTCGCCCCAGCCAAACGGGAACTCGTACTCGACGTCGACGGTGCGTTTGGAATAGTGCGCCAGCGATTCTTTCGGATGCTCGAACCACCGCAGTTTGCCTTCGCTCAGTCCGATGTCCAGGAACCACCTCCAGATGTCCTGCTGCCACTGCTCGAAGACACGCTCTTCATCGGATTCACGGCAGAAATACTCGATCTCCATCTGCTCGAATTCACGGCTGCGGAAGATATAGTTGCGCGGGTTCACTTCATTGCGGAAGCTCTTCCCGACCTGTGCGATGCCGAAGGGAATCTTGACGCGCGTGGAACTGTAGATTTCCTTGAAGTCCACGAAAATGGACTGGCACGTCTCCGGGCGCAAATACGTGTCCACCGAAGTGTCGTCGCTGACACCAAGCCGTGTGCGCAGCATGCTGTTGAACGCGCGCGGCTCGGTCAGCTCCCCGCCGCAGTCCGGGCAATGGTCTCCTTCGAGATGGTCCGCGCGGAACCGGTGCTTGCATTCCTTGCAGTCCACCAGCATGTCGTGAAAGGCATCGACGTGACCGCTGGCGACCCAGACAGACGGATGCATGATGATGCTGGCGTCCAAGCCGACCATATCTTCGCGCATCTGCACGAAGAAATACCACCAGTCATCTTTGAGATTACGCTTCAACTCCACGCCGAGTGGCCCGAAATCCCAGCAGCCGTTGATGCCGCCGTAAATGCCGCTGGATTGGAAAATGAATCCCCGGCGCTTGCAGAGACTGACCAGTTTGTCCACGAATCGCTCCCGTTGGGCAGAACCCAGTAAATAAACCCCCTTCGCGCCACAGGCAAAGGGGGGAGTAACACGGAGTATTGTAGGGGGTTTCGAGGCGTTGAGTCAAAGAAACCGCGGGGTTTGCGCGCGGGGCGCTCCTTCAGAGCCGTCTCACGCCGAAACCGCCGCCGACTTCGATGACTGCTCCCGTCGAATACGAAAAATACCCTTCCGCAAGACCCACGACCGCCTTGCCCACGTCCTCCGGCGTACCCCAGCGCGGCTGCAACAGCAACCCTTCCGCGATCAGCTTGTCGTATTTCGCACGGACCGCGGCGGTCATGTCTGTCTCGATAATGCCCGGACGCAGGTCGTACACGTTGATGCCGTATTGCGCCAGACGCACGGCGAAATTCTGCGCCGTTATGCTGAGTCCGGCCTTGCTGACACAGTACTCGGCGCGATTCGGGCTTGCCGTGTCGGACGAAATGCTGGTGATGAAGACTATGCATGGCTTAATCGCGCGCCCCCCCTGGACCTGCTCGATCATCTGAATCGCAACATCCTGCGTGAAAAAGAACGGGCCGCGAAGATTGATGCGGATCAGCCGGTCGAAGCTCGCTTCCGTCGTGTCCAGGATGTCCAGCCGCTCCAACGGAGCCACGCCCGCGTTGTTCACGAGAACGTCAATCGCGCCAAATACGGACAACGCTTCGTCGACCATTCTGGCGTGGTCCTCACGGTTGCCGATGTCGCCCGTCAGGACCAGAAACCGGCCGCCGAGCTCCTCGACACGGTCCTTTACTTCAAACAAGCCCTTCGCGCGGTCATTCGGGTCCGCTTTCGTGGCCGCGCCTGCCACGTCATAACCGTGTCTGGCGAGTTCAATGGCTATACCCCGCCCTATCCCGCGGCTCGCTCCGGTAACCAACGCCACTGCCTTGCCCATATGCGCTTCTCCGCTGCGTTCCGGCCAAAGCATACCGCGCCGCTCCGAAAATGCCAAGCAGCCGCTCCGCCGTCCGCGCCGGATTCCTCCGCGGCCTCGCGGCATGGTACATTTCCAGCCGGGAGCGTGTGACATGATTCGTGCCGAAGCGTTGACAAAAGTCTTCCATCCTTCGCGCGGCGCGCCGGTCGAGGCGGTGCGCGGCGCCACGTTTGAGGTGCGCGACGGCGAGGTTTTCGGACTGCTGGGACCGAACGGCGCCGGCAAGACCACACTGCTGCGCATGCTCGCTACGATTATCACGCCCACCTCCGGCGTATGCCGGGTCAACGACATCCGTGCCGACGAGGCGCCGGAAGAAATCCGGCGGCGCGTCGGGTTCCTGTCCGGCAACACCAAACTGTACGGGCGCCTGACCGCCCGGGAAGTCCTGCGCTACTTCGGCCGCCTGCACGGGTTGAGCGATGCGCGCATCGCCGAACGCACCGTGAGCCTCACGGACATGATGCAAATGGCCGAGTTTCTCGACCGGCGCTGCGACACCCTTTCGACGGGGCAGATTCAGCGCGTTTCGATAGCGCGATGCCTGCTCCACGAACCGCCCATCCTCATCCTGGATGAGCCAACGGCGGGACTCGACATCGTCAGCAGCCGCGCGATTCTCGAGTTCATTCTGACCGCGAAAGCCAGCGGGGCGGGCATTGTGTTTTCGACGCACTACATGACCGAAGCAGAACGGCTTTGCGACCGGATCGCGCTGATTCACCGAGGCGATCTCCTCGCCGTCGGCACAAAACAGGAGCTATACGCGCGAACGGGCACGGACAACCTGCAGGAGGCGTTTTTCACCCTGATGGGCTATACGGGGGAACCGGCATGAATCTGCGCGCGGTCCGCACCATCTTGGGCAAGGAACTGTTGGATACGCTCCGCGACAAACGCACGCTAATCATGATGATTGGCGTGCCACTGCTGCTCTATCCGTCCCTGACGCTGGTCGGTTTCCAACTGGCGCTCGTGCAACATCGCAAACTCGAGGCTTCCCTTTCGCGCGTGGCCGTGATTGAGGAACGCCCGAATCCGATGAAGGACTGGCTCGGCAATATCCCGCTCGTGAGTGTTCTTGAGTCGGAGACGCCACTCGAAGACCTTGCTGACGGGAGGCTGGACGCCGTGGTGGTGGTTGCGGGGGACCTGAACGCCGCTCTGACCGCGAACGGCACCGGCACTGTCGAAATCCGTTACGATGCCACGGAATTTGCCTCCCGTGATGCCGTGCACCGTATCGAGAAAGGGCTCGAAGAGGTCAGTGACCGCATCCAGGACGAACGGCTGGCGAGACAGAACCTCGCAAGGGCGTATATCACGCCGCTGGAGGTGGAGCGGACAGACACGGCATCGCCCACGCGCACGACAGGCGCGGTGCTCGGCGGCCTGCTTCCCTTCCTGATCATTGTGGCGTTGGCGCTGGGCGCTTTTTATCCAGCCGTAGACCTTACCGCAGGCGAGAAGGAGCGCGGCACATTCGAGACACTGCTGGCCACCCCCACGTCCAAGCTCGAAATCGTCTCCGGCAAGTTCTGCGCTGTGTTTATTCTCGCCATGTGCACCGGCTTGCTCAATCTCGCCAGCATGGGCTTGACCTTCGTCGTGATCTTCTCGCAACTCGCGCCCATTCTGGAGACGCGCCTCGGCATTCATTTCGACTTTCCGCTCTCGCAGTTCCCCGTCATGTTGCTGCTGCTGATTCCGCTTGCGCTCTTCATCTCCGCCGCGATGATGTCGCTTGCGGTGCTCGCCCGCAGTTTCAAAGAAGCGCAGAACTTCGTCACGCCGTTCTTCATCGTCATCATGTTTCCCCTCTTTCTGACGGCGATGCCGGGCGTGCGGCTCGAGGGAATGAATCTCTTTGTGCCCATCGCAAATGTAGCGCTGTTGTTCCGGGAATTACTCGCGGGCAAGGCCGGCATGGAGGCGGTCTTTCTCGTGCTCTTGAGCACATGCGTCTTCGCCGCGCTTGCGTTGCTGCTCGCGGCACGCCTGTTCCAGCGCGAGGACGTAGTGCTGTCCGAAGAGCGCGGCTTGGCGTTGTCCTTGCGGCGCAACCTGACTGCGCCGGCCGACACGCTGACCCCAGGCGGCGCGGTGGGGCTGTTCGGACTGATCATGCTGTTGCTCTTCTACATCGGAACTACCGTTCAAACTTGGCATTTCGTCGCGGGGCTCCTCGTCACGGAATGGGTGCTGCTCCTCCTCCCCACGCTGCTGCTGCTGCGGTTTCTTCGCGTGCGTCCCGTCCCGGCGCTCGGGCTGCGCGCGCCAAGGATGCGTGCCCTTCTGGGTGCGCTTGCGCTCGGGCTTGCGTTGCTGCCGCTCGCCATTCAGGCGTCCTTTCTGCTCCAGCGCATATTCCCGATTCCCGGGGAATTCGCCGAGGCGTTCGACCGCCTCTTCGCGGAAGGGGCGAAACAGGGCGGCATTCCGTTGCTTGTTCTGACCGCGGCGGTGTCGCCGGCCATCTGCGAGGAAATCGTCTTTCGGGGCGCATTGCTCCACGCGTTCCGGCCAAGACTGGGTCATTTCTGGACGATTGTCGCCGTGGGACTGCTTTTCGGCGTATTCCACCTCAGTCCCTACCGTTTTCTGCCCACCGCGTTGACCGGCATGGTATTGACGTACGTAGGGCTGCGCGCCGGTTCTGTCTTCCCGCCCATGCTGGCCCACGCGCTGTTCAACGGAACGGCTCTGTTCCTCGAATATGCCCCCTTGCCCGCCGCGATCCGGGATGCGCTCGAGCCCGCGCACATGCTCGAACACGGTCTGCCTTGGTGGATCTGGGCGCCCGCGCTGGCTGTTCTCGCGGCAGGGGCCGCAATGCTCGAGTCCGGCAAGGCGAAGACACACCCCGGCCCGGCGGCGGCCGACGCTTAGTGCGCCATTTCAGAAATACGGTCATGCGTGGAATGCGCAGGCTTGCTTGCGCTCTTGCTCTTCGCGGATTTTGTTCCGCTGCAAGCAGACCACCGTGCAGCAAGCTGCCCGAAAAAGAACGGCAGCAAGCTACCCACTCCACGTGAAACGCCGCAATACGTTAGCGAACCCGTAAGACAGCCCGCTCAGTCGAGTTCGTTCTCGAACATCTGGTCTAGCGTCTGACGCTTGCGAATCAAGCGGAACTTGCCTGTTTTCGTCAACAACACTTCCGGTGCATCGGGAAAAGAGTTGTAATTCTTGGCGCTTTGTGCAGCGCAATACGCGCCCGCGCCCTCGATGACCACGGCGTCGCCGATAACGGCCTGAAGCATCTCACGCGGAGCGATGCCCTCCGGATTACCGCGCTCCGGCGTCAGGATGTCGCCGCTTTCGCAGCAGTGGCCCGCCACAACGTAGGATTCCGCGCCGCGCGGCACCTCGACGGAGGGCACGACGACCAACGGGTGCCATGCTCCGTACATGCTGGGGCGCATGATGTCCGTCATCCCCGAGTCCAGCTTAAGAAAGCGATAACCATCCGTTCCCGTGTCCACGACGTCGATGACGGTGCAGACGAGCGCGCCCGCATTCGCGGTAAGGTAGGTTCCGGGCTCCACTTCCAGGTGCAGCTTTCGCCCGTGTTCCCGCGCGAACCGTTCAAACTCCGGCAGTATCCGCACGCCGATCTCCTGCACGTTCGCGCCCTTCTCGTCCGGCATGCGCGCGACCTTGTAGCCACCGCCCAAGCTGAGCAGCGACACGCCGGGCATCCGCGCGGCAATATCCAGCGACATCCGCGCGCAGCGCAGCCAGAGGTCCGGGTCAGAACCCGAGCCGATGTGCGTGTGCATCCGCGTAAGGCGCAACCCGTATTTCGCGGCTTTGCCGAATACCAGGTCCAGGTATTCGTGCCAGATGCCGAAACTCGAAGACGCCCCCCCCACGTTCGTCCGGTTACTATGGCCCGAGCCCAGCCCCGGGTTGATCCGGACGCTGACCTCCGTGTCCGGAAAACGTGCGCCATACTCCTCCAATTGATGAAGCGAACACGCGTTGAATCGCACGCCTTTCCGGATCAGTCCCTCGAGGTCTTGCGGCAGTTCTTGTGCGGTGACCTGAATTTTTCCCGGCGCGACGCCCGCGCGCAGCGCCCGTTCCGCCTCGAATCCGCTGCTCGCGTCGACGTGCAGGCCGAGTTCGTCGAACAGGCGAATCACCGCGCGCGACGGCAAGGCCTTCATGGCGAACCGCACGGTGAGCCCGTATGCGTTCGGGAACGCCAGCATCTCGCGCGCACGCCGTTCGAACATCCGTTCGTCATACACAAACACGGGCGTGCCGAACGCGCGCTGCGCCTCGCGCACCTGCTCCTGCGTCATGAAAACAAGGGAATCCATCCGGGCTCCTGTCTTTGGTGTGCAACCCCGCAAAGAGTCGTTAGCCTAACATGCCGCCCCGATGGTTTTCACCCGTTTTTGCCGCATATCGGGGTCCTGTGTTACGCTTGCTTGCGAATGGCATCCGGGCGCTCGTCTTCACGTTCAAAGGTGGTCATGGCAAAACCAAAGAGTGTATTTGTCTGCCAGACATGCGGCGCGGTTGCGCCGCGGTGGCTCGGGAAATGCCCCGAATGCCAGGGCTGGAACACGCTGGCCGAAGAGCCGGCCTTCGAGGAAGGGCCCCACGCCCGCAGCGCGTTGGCCGCGGACGCCACGCCCGTCTCGATTACGGAAGGCCTGGCCGAACCGCCGCCGCGCGTGTCCACGGGCATCAGCGAATGCGACCGCGTGCTCGGCGGCGGGATAGTGCCCGGTTCGCTGACGCTTGTCGGCGGCGATCCGGGCATCGGCAAATCGACGCTGATGCTGCAGTTGTCCCATCACCTGGCCATAACGGGCGGCCGCGTGCTCTACGTGTCGGGCGAAGAATCGTTCGAGCAGACCCGGCTTCGCGCGCGCCGCCTCGCCGCGTTGCACGACAATCTCTTTCTGCTGACGGAGAACAACGTCGGCGCAATATTGAAACAAATCGAGTCGAACGGCTTCGCCTTGTGCGTGATCGACTCGGTCCAGGCCGTGTACTCGCCGGAATTGCCCGCGGTACCCGGCAGCGTGGGACAGGTGCGCGAGTGCGCGAACGAGTTCATGCGCCTGTCCAAGCGGTCTTCCATGCCCATTTTCCTCGTCGGGCACGTGACGAAGGAAGGGACTATCGCGGGGCCGCGGCTGCTGGAGCATCTGGTGGACACGGTTCTGTATTTCGAGGGCGAAGGCAAGCAGGCGTTGCGTATCCTGCGCGCCGTGAAAAACCGCTTCGGTTCGACCAACGAGATCGGCGTGTTCGAGATGCGCGAAACCGGTCTGCACGAGGTGCCGAATCCGAGCGCATGGTTTCTCAACGAGCGCCCTGAGCATGTCAGCGGCTCGGTCGTACTGCCAAGCATTGAGGGCACGCGCCCGCTGCTCGTGGAAGTGCAGGCGCTTGTGGGCGACTGCCACGCCGGATCGCCGCGCCGCGCGGTCATGGGCATCAATCCAAACCGGCTCTCGCTGATTCTCGCCGTCCTCGAGAAGCGCGCCGGGCTTCACTTCGCGGACCGGGACGTGTTCGTCAATATTGCGGGCGGCGTGCGGTTGGAGGAGCCCGCCGCGGACGTGGCCATCGCGCTTGCGCTGGTTTCCAGCTTCCGCGAGAAGCCCGTGCCTCCAGGCTTGGCCGCATTCGGCGAAATTGGGCTTGCAGGCGAGGTGCGAAGCGTCGACATGGCCCGGCAGCGGCTCCTGGAAGCAGGTAAGTTTGGCTTCCAAAAGTGTATAGTACCTCGCAGTTGCATGCCGGACCTTGCTCCGGGCCCCGCGGCGCCGTCGCCCGTGGCGAGCGTTGCCGAGGCCATCGAGGCCGCACTGGAGGGTTGACGTGGCGCGCGCACACAAGAAAACAAGCATCGAGGCCTATCGCAAGGCCCTGCTGATGGTGTCGCCCGGCACCAAAATACGGGAAGGCATTTCGGCCATCATGCAGAGCGGCACAGGCGCGCTGCTGTGCTTCGGCTCGCCCAAAAAACTCGCGGAACTCTCGGAGGCGGGCGTGCAGCTGGACGCGAAGATGACGCCGCAGATGCTGTATGAATTGTCGAAGATGGACGGAGCCATCCTGTTGAATGAAGACGGCAGCCGTGTGCTCTATGCGAACCGGTTTCTGAAACCGGACACCTCGATTTCATCGGAAGAGACGGGAACGCGGCACCGGGCGGCGGAACGCATGGCGCGGCAAGCCAAGTGCGTCGTGATTGCCGTGTCGCAGCGGCGCGCGAGCGTAACGCTGTACGTGCACGACGTCCGCCACCGCATGGATTCGATTCCGACCTTGATGAACAAGGCGCAGCAGGCAATTCACACCCTCGAAAAATACGTAAGCGTAATGCGGCAGGAACTGCAGGAACTCACCATGCGCGAGTTCCAGGACATCGTGACCATTTTCGACGTGTGCCGCGCCATCCAACGAACCGAGATGGTGTCGCGCATCGCGCGGGAGATCGATCCATATGTCCTGGAACTCGGCACGGAAGGACGGCTCATCGAGCTACAGGTGAAAGAGCTCATGCAGCCGATGGAAGAAGCCGTCCTGGTCATCCGCGACTACTTCCGCGAGAAGCCGGACGTTGGTTTTGACACGATATGCGAACGGATACGCGAAATTCCCGAGCAGGAAATCCTGAATTTGAGTTCTATCAGTCAGGCTCTGGGCCACGGGCCCAATCTGCGCAGCGTGGACACCTATCTGTCCGCGCGCGGCTATCGCGTGCTCACGGGCACGCACCGGATCTCGCCGCAGATCATCGAGAATCTCGTGCAGCGGTTCGGCTCGCTCAAACAGCTCGTGCGCGCGCCGAAAGACGAGCTTTGCGCGGTGGACGGCGTCGGCGAGGTGCTCGCCGAACGCGTGCGCGCCTCGTTGAACATGCTTCATAACCAACTCGTCTGGGACGAACGCAGGTAGTATGCCCTCTCTCAGCGACTGTGAAATCGTGATGCATCAGGAGATGGCCCCGGGCCATTTCCGGCTTGTGCTGCGCGCACCCGAAGTCGCCGCCGAAGCCCAGCCCGGCCAGTTCTGCATGGTCGAGGTCCAGAGGGGACTCTTCCCCTTCCTGCGCCGGCCCATGTGCTTCGAGCGCATCTTCCGCGACAGTTTCGCCATTCTGTACCGCGTACAGGGCGAAGGCACCCGTATCCTTTCGCGGCTGCGCGCGGGGCAGACGCTCAACGTGCAGGGCCCGCTGGGCAAGCCCTTCCCGCTGCGGCGCGAATTCGTGCGGCACATCCTGGTTGCGGGCGGCATTGGCGTTGCCCCCTTCCCCGCTCTTGCCGAGGCGCTGATCCGCGAGTGCGGCGTCACGCCCGAGGCAGTGCTTGCTGCGCGCACGTCGGATATCCTTCTCTGCGAACAGGACTTCCGGCAGATGGGCTGCAAGATTCACATTGCCACCGACGACGGCAGCGCGGGCTTTCACGGCTACGCATCCGAGCTTCTCCGCGAACTGGCCCCGGGCGAGAACACAATTGTGTACTGTTGCGGCCCTACGGCGATGATGAAGGCGACACATCTCGTTTGCGAGGCCGCCAACGTAACCTGCCTCGCTTCCCTCGAGGCGGAAATGGCCTGCGGCGACGGCGTATGCCTCGGTTGCGTTGTCGAGGCCAATATCGAGGTCGAGGCGGAACGCATGGTCCGCGTGTGCAAGGATGGGCCCGTGTTCGACACGAGGCTCATCAATTGGGAGGCGCGCGAAAACGATTGATCCGCGGTGCACTTCGACATGACGAACGTTAATCTGCAGATTTGTCTTGGCGCCCTGACGATGAAGAACCCCGTCACCGTCGGGTCCGGCACCTTCGCCTACGGCCAGGAATACGACGCCTATTTCGATATCGGGGAACTGGGTGCGGTCACCACCAAGAGTCTGACGCTCAAACCACGGACGGGCAACAAGACCCCGCGTCTCGTGGAGACCCCGGCGGGCATGCTCAACGCGATTGGGCTACAGAACGTCGGGATCGACGTCTATTTGCGCGACAAACTGCCCTATTTGCGCGAAAAGCACTGCCAAATCATCGCAAACATCTACGGCCATGGCGCGGAAGAGTACGCCGAACTCGCATGCAGACTCGAAGCCGAAGCGGGCGCGGACGCCGTCGAGGCCAATCTCTCGTGTCCGAACGTCCACGATGCGAAGACGGCGCGCGGTTGCACACTGGTGGCGCAGGACCCGGCCCGCGTTGCCGAATACACCCGGGCTATCCGTCAGGCAACGAAGCTTCCGTTGTTTGTCAAGCTTTCCCCGAACGTGATCGATATCGCGGAACCGTGCCTCGCCGCCCAGGAAGCGGGCGCGGACGCCGTCTCGCTCGTCAACACGCTTCTGGGCATGGGCATCAACCCGGAAACACGGCGGCCCATCCTCGCGAACATCGTTGGGGGTCTCAGCGGCCCTGCCATCCGCCCCGTTGCCGTAAAACTCGTCTGGGACGCCGCAAAGGTCCTCCGCATTCCGGTCATTGGCATGGGCGGCATCACGAACGCTTCCGATGCCCTTCAATTCATTCTCGCGGGCGCGACCGCAGTTGCCGTCGGCTCCATGTCCTTCCGTCAACCCGATACGGCAATCCAGGTTATCCGGGGACTGGAGGATTATTGCCGCCGCCACGATATAGCCGACATCAATCAACTTATCGGCGCGATGAAGACCTGATTGCAGCCCGCTTGACGCGGGCTGTGGCGGGGAACATCGCAAGGTGTTTGACCAGGAAGCGGAGGGAACTTCGATGAAGTCGCATCTGTTGGTCACGGTCTTTATGGTGGGAGCCAGTCTGCAAATGTCCGGAGACGCAGCCGCGGCCGATCCGGCTCTTCAGAGCACACGGACGCCGCTGGACGGTCCGGGCTGGGTCATGGCGACAGACCCGGCAAATACGGGCCGCGAGGAGGACTGGTTCAAGCAACCGGCTGCCGACGCAACGCCCGCGGAAGTTCCGAATGTCTTGCAGGAAGTGTTTCCGGGGTATCACGGCGTGGCATGGTATTGGCGGACCCTCTCGCTGCCGCCGCACCCCGCGCCGGGCGGACGCTACCTGCTGCGCTTCTGGGCTGTCGACTACTTCGCGGAAGTGTGGCTCAACGGCGTCCCCGTGGGCAGTCACGAAGGAGCGGAAACGCCCTTCACGCTCGACGTGACCGGCGCCGCCAGGCCGTCACAAGACAACCTGCTTGCGGTGCGCGTGGTAAATCCGGGCAATGAACCCATCGACGGCATGGTGCTGGCCGAAATCCCGCACCGGAACAAGAACGCGAATCTGACCGTCGGCGGCTCTTACAACTACGGGGGCATCACGGAACCGGTGGAACTGCTTTTGGTCCCGTCCGCCCGCATTACGGACGCGTTTGTGCGGCCCGGCTGGCAAACCGGCAAGGTCCAGGTGACTGTGGACGTATTCAACGCTTCCGCCGCGACGGAACCCGCGGTGCTGGAATTCACGATCGCGCCCGCGCCCGGCGCCACGGCGCAAAGCGGGTCCGCCATCGCCGTATCCGCGCGCCTGAACCATGAGTGCCCGTCTGGCGCGAGCCAGTTGGAGACGGAACTCACCGTGCCGCATCACCGCCTGTGGGACCTGCACGACCCGTGCCTGTACCGCCTCGCCGTGCGGCTGACGGCATCCACGACGCACATGATGGACGAGTTTTCCGTCCGGTTCGGATTTCGCGATTTTCGCGTCGAGCACGGCTTCTTTCATCTGAACGGCCGGCGCATCTTCCTGCGCAGTTCGCACACGGGCAATCATTGCCCCATCGGCCAGATCAGGTCGCCGCGCCAGGCGCCGGACCTGCTGCGCAAGGACCTCGTCCACGCGAAAGCCAGCGGCTTCAATATGGTCCGCTTCATCGCCGGGCTGGCGCACCCCTATCAACTCGACCTGTGCGACGAACTCGGCCTGATGGTGTACGAAGAAACGTTGGCGGGGTGGTGCCTCGCCGATTCGCCGCAGATGGCGACGCGTTTCGACGGGAACATCCGGGAAGCCATCCTGCGCGACCGCAACCACCCCTGCCTCACGATCTTCGGGCTGCTCAATGAAACAGCCGACGGTCCCGTCTTCCGCCGCGCCGTGGATGCATTGACGTGGCTGCGCGCACTAGACGACACGCGGCTCGTCTTGCTAAACAGCGGGCGATGGGACGGCCAGTTCAGCATCGGTTCCGGCAGCAATCCCGGCAGCACGCAATGGGAATGCTTCTGGGGCGTCGAAAGCCCGGACCGCAAGGAAGTGAGCACTTGGGGACGTTTCGGCGGCTACTTCACCGGCGCGGGCGACGCGCATGTCTATCCTGAAACGCCGCACACGCCCGAGGTCGAGCAGGGCATCCGCACCTTGGGCGCGGACACGAAACCCGTCTTTCTCTCCGAATACGGGATTGGCAGTCTGATGAACGCGATTCAGGAACTGCGAACCTACGAACAGGTGGGCGCGGACCCCGCCTATGACGACGTCAAGTACTTCCAGAACACCGTCGACCGCTTCACCGCAGACTGGACCCGCTTCGGCATGGACGAGGTCTACGCGTTCCCCGAAGACATGCTCGAAGATAGCCAGCGCCTCCATTGCAGGCAGCGGCTGCTCGGGTTCAACCTGATCCGGTCCAACCCGCGAATCTGCGGCTACAACCTCACCGGGCTGCTCGACCACGGCTTCACCGGCGAGGGACTCTGGACTTACTGGCGCGAATGGAAGCCGGGCATTGTCGATGCGCTGCGCGACGGCTGGGCGCCGTTGCGCTGGTGCCTTTTCGTATCGCCGATGCACGGCTGCATCGGCCGCACGTTCAAGATCGAGGCTATCCTTGCCAACGAGAACGTGCTCGCGCCCGGCGAATACCCGGTTACACTGCGTATCATGGGACCCGAAGGGCTCCGCTGGGAGCACAAGGCGACTCTGACCGTGCCGGTTCCTCCTGCCGGGGAAGACGGGCCGCTGGCCATTCCTGTGGCCGCCGAGGAAGTCACGATACCCTCAGGCCCGGGCAAGTACACCTTCGCGGCCAATCTCGACCGCGGGGGCGCGGCGGCGGGCGGAAGGCTCGACTTCTACCTGTCCGAGTCGTTGCCGATTCCGGCATCCGAAACCGGCGCGCGGCCCCGCGTCACGTTGTTAGGCCTGGACGGCCCCCTGCGCGATTGGCTGGAAGTCCACGGCGTCGACAGCGAGGCCTTCTCTTCCACCGAACCCGACGCACGCGAGGTAATCCTCGTTGGCGATATCGCCAGCGCGGGGGCACCGGACGAGACACGCGCGCAACTCCTGACGCGCATGGCGCGCGGCAGCATAGTTGTGTTCCTCACACCGCATGCCTTTCAGATAGGCGACAATCCCGTGGCGGGGCTCCCGCTCAAGAGCAAGGGCCGCATGACGAGTTTCCCCGACTGGCTCTATCACAAGGAGTGCGTCGCGAAACGGCACGCCTTTTTCGCTGGAATGCAGGCCCCCGGTATCATGGACTGGGACTACTACGGCCCTGTCATATCCCACATGTTCCTGGAGGACGCGGAACTTCCGGAGGAGGTCATCGCCGCGGCGTTCGCGTTGTGCCACTCGTCGCGGCCGGACGGGTACGCCGCCGGGGTCATGATGGGCCGCTACCGTTTCGGCGAGGGCGCCTTCATCCTCAACACCTTCAACATTATCGACAATATCGATCGCCATCCTGCGGCGGGGCTACTCGTGCTCAACATCGTGCAGGACGCGCTCGCGCGTGCCCAAACGCCGCTGGCGCCCCTTCCGGCCGACTTCGACGATCTGGTACGCGAAATCGCGGGCAAGTCATAGGAGACGAAGACGCACTCAACGCGGCCGGGGCGATTTCACCGGTCCGCCACTGCCGTGGCGGTCTCGCAGACGACGCGAAATCCTGTGTCGTGGATCGCCTGCGACGCCTCGTAATGGACGCGGAATGTCGTTCGCGCGCGATTCGGGCAATCCAGCCACGAACCGCCCCGCACCACCTTGCGCGCGCTGTCTCCGGTACCTTCCGCGACACCTGATGCCGCGTACGGCGCATAAGCGGAACGCGTCCATTCCGCGACGTTCCCATGCATGTCGTGAAGGCCCCACGCGTTCGGCGCAAAGGTCCCGGCGGGCGCCGATACGCGCCAGGCGTCATCAAAACGCGTGTCCGCGGGTCGCCAGGGCGGAATGGCGTCCGGCACGTGCGGGTAGTACACGGAGTGGTGCGTCTTGTCCGACAGATTCGCGAACCCGCCGAAATCGTCATCCAGCGTTCCGTAATTCATGCAGGTGACGGACCCCGCGCGGCACGCGTACTCCCACTGGGCCTCCGTAGGCAAGCTGAAATGCCTGCCCATCTTCGCGGAGAGCCAATCGCAGAAGGCCATGGCGTCATCCCATGAGACCCGCACGACCGGCTGCTCAGGACGATTCAGCGGAAAACCGCGTTCGTCATCGCCGAACTGATACGCCTCGCCCGTCTCCAGTCCGCTGTCGTGGTCCGGTTCAAAGCACCGATATTGCGCGTTGGTGACCTCGAAACGACCGATAAGAAAAGGCTGGTCGATAGTCACGGAGTGCGCGGGCCGCTCGTTCGGATACCCGTTGTCCGAGCCCATGATGAACTGTCCGGGTTCCATCGCGACCATTTCGAGAACCACGCCGTCGGCAATTCCGATGGGAATGACCTCGACCCCATCCGATTGCGGTGCGCCACCGGTCGCGTCCGCCGTATTGGACGCACACGCGGTCAATTCCGCGTCTATGGCGTGCGCAACTGGTTCGATCCCGGCCGCGGGGTATATCGCTTCGGGGTCTTCGTCAATGCCCGCGTATTTCCGGTGCAGTTCGCGGCGGCGGATGGCTCCCCGTCGCGCAGCGGCGGCCTTGACCGGGTCGGAAGCTACGACTTCCTGCCATGTGCCGTGAAATGGCGCGTTCAGGTCGATCCACGTGATGATTCTGTCCCACGCTTCCGCGTTGAGACATACCCCGTAGTGATCATCGCGGAGGATTTGCACGAGGCGGCTTGTGTCGGCATGAAAATCGCGCGGCGTCAGCAGATCCGCGTCGCTTTCGAGCGTGGGCGTGTGCACCCAGCGGCGCAGCTCCATGTACGACGGCGAGAAATGCATCTGGAACGCCGACGGCACCCGTTCGGCAGGCCGCGCGGTCAGGTCGAATGTGTCCGCGCCCGCCTTGTGGCAGCCAATACAGTACGCGTCAAGAACGGGTTGTACTTCGCGCTCGAAAGAGAACCCGCGCGCCGGACCGTACCACGGCGTGATGCGCGACGGCCGCCGCCGGAACGCCTGGGGCGGCCCGCCGCTCTGGCCCGTCGTGTTCTGCTTCTCATGGCAGCCCACGCAGGACAGCGTCTCGCCCGGAGCGGCGGTCATCCAGCTTCGCATCAGAGCAAGGGCCTTGCCTTCCGCATCGAGCGGTTGCACCGAAATCGGTGTGCATGGCGGCACACGGAAGTGCGCCGAACCATCGGGTTCGACAGGCACCGTGCCGATAATCCGCTTGACGTCCCAAGGACCGTCCAGTCCGACGCGGTCCGGTTCGCCGCCGAGACCATGAAACGTGAAATCATAGCCCACGAGCCGCAATGACTTGACCGTGCCGGGCGGCACGCCTTCGAGTCCCGGTCCGCGATACACATCGACCATCAGCACCGTCGCTTCGGTTCCAACGGGAGCCCCCGTTGCCGGAATGACCGGCTGCCGCGGTGTGGCGCGCCACGGGACCGGTTCCAAGTACGCCCAACCGGGTTCCTCGCACAGCAGCACGAAATTATCGAACACGTCTACCAGATAGACGCCCCATTCGGATGTTTTCGCCGGCTTGCAGGATACGAGAAAATACTTCTCATTCAAGGGGAACGGATGCAGGAACCGCGGCCAGCTCGCCGCGATTAATCCGTCCAGGATTACTGGCTCCACCTTCTCGCCGTAGCCAGGGATACGCTGCACCACGCCGTCTGTCTCGTGACGCCCGAGGGCGGGATCCAGGATGACCAGTTCCCCCTGGCGCGGCGCGTCGTGATGGCCGCCCGCGACTGCCGCCACTTTCGTAGGGTGCCCCGGAATCGCGCGCGCATAAAAGATGGCCGTGGGCCAGAACGAGTTGCTGCCATAGAATTCCATCTGCCCGCTGCCGTCCGGGTTCATGTGAAAGAGCAGCCGCGTGAATGCGTGGGCTATGTCCGCATATTCCCAGCGCTGATACAGGATACGCCCGTCATTCAGCACCGCCGGGCACCAGTTATGGTCCTGGTCGTTCGTAAGGCGCCGGATTTGTCCGTTGCGGTCGAGCAAGTAGAGGTTCGCCACCTTGGACCTTCCCCCGACGCAGGGCACGCCCACGAACGGAGCAGTAGACGTGAAGACGATGCCGCCGTCCGGCAGATAACACGCGTCATAATTGTGGACGTCCGGCTCGTCAATGAGCGGCAAACACTGCAACTGCCCGGTGGCGAGACCCAATTCCGCGATTCCCCAGCGCCCCGCGTCGTCCGGTATCGAGAGCAGCATCTTTCCGCCATCGTAGTGCAGGTCGAGGTCGCCGACGAACCGGCCGTCGGCGGGCGTGTAGACGTTGGAAAGCGTGCCCCCCGGCGCAAGCGGGCTGAGCGAAACAACTGCGTTCTCGTAGCCCCGGGGTTCCAGGTCGTCGTTGCCGTTGTAGTTCATCGGCAGGCAAAGCTTGTCCGCGCGCCGCCGGATCATCAACAGCCGGTCGAAGTCGAGCAGCGGGTTTTCCAGCAGCGCCGCGCGTTGCAGCGCCTCAAATTCCGCGACTACCGGCGCAAAGGAGTCCCTGCCCGAACCCTCGGGAATCCGGTCATGGCGATCCCGGAGCGCCGCCAGTTGCTGCAAGTAATCCGGGCCGTGCGTGTACCGGTCTGGAAAGCTGTGCGACAAATCCTCGATCGCCATGCGCAGTGCCCGCCAGCGCTGCGGCGCGATACCGGATTCGTCCGGATACGCCAGTGCGGGAAACCTGGTGCGAATCACGACCGGACGCCACAAACTGGAGTCCGACAGATAGTGTATGAGATTTTCGGTCAACCGCAGCAGGTTCTGCCGATACGGGTTCTCCGCGTCCGCGTAATCCGGCCAGCGCCAACCGAAAAGAATGATCCGCCCGGAGCCCACGGCATACTCGACGAGCGGGCGTTCGACCCCGCGTGGCGTATTGGCCAGGAGCATGCCCTCACCCGGGCCGCCCCAGTAGAAGTCGGCCACCGCGGTGCATCCCCCGCGGCTAAGCCAGATGAGACCGTCTTGTTCCACCAGACCGGCAAACGCGGGGTGTGCTCGTTCGACAGCGACCATCGCCGCCTGGTCTCGGAAGTGTTCCAGGTCATGCCGCTGGGATCTCACGTCGCCTTCGAGTCCGAGGTGATCGACAAGGGCCAAACCGCCGCCGGACAGCAACACCCCTCCCCCCGCCTCGGCGAAGCCACGAATCGCCGCGACATATGCCCCGCCATAAAGCGCGTTTCGTGCAATGGCGTCGCCCTGGTGATACCAGACCGTGTCGAATTCGTTCAGGCTCCGCGCATTCCCTTCCGTATCGCGGAAACCGCCATTGCCGTCAATCAACAGCAGCGTGGCCGTTCCCAGCCCCGCCGCGGCATCCCGGCCCGCCCGGTCTTGCGGCCCCATCTCTTGCTCTGAGGTTTCCGCCGTGAGGAAAGCTATGCTTACCGGCGCTTGCGCGCCGGATACGCCGCAAGACAGCAGCGCGCAAGCCGTCAGGACGCCAAAGCGGCGCCGTGCACGCGAAATTGCACTCCCTTCTGCAACAAAAGAAACCGGGTTCATGAATCGCGCGTTACTCCACTTTCCGCGACGGGCCGGACTCTCGCAGGCACACCCGCGCCCTCCCTTTTCATCAACTTCGAGACGCAAGCCTACATACCATTCTTCGCCCATAGGTTATCATAGAAGAAACGGCGCACGTCTTCTTGCACCTGCTCTGGTAACGGGCAGGCAAAACCTCCGGCCAACCGCTCCACTTCCTCATGCGCATTCTCCAATAGCGTCTTGCCCTTTCCGTAGTCGAACAAACCAGTTTCGAAGAATTCGCCGCCCCGTGCGTACTCGAGCGTCAGCGTATCGGTCAGAAAATCCCCGCCCGGACCCGCCGCATCCATGTTGTCTATCGCGAGCCGTGCCGGGTCCGCCGCGATACCCCGGTCGAGGAATTCCGCCGCGCGAAGCCACTCGTGCTGAATGACCATCATTTCCGCGGACAGCCCGGTGCCGTTGAAACAGGACCCGAGCCCCGACAGCAGGTCCGCGCCCGATCCCCGCGCCGCCAGCATGAATAACAGGCTTTCGGCCCCGGTTTGCAGGTCCAGACGCCCCGGCATCGCGCCGCCGCATTCCGCCATCCCGGGGAGTCCACAGTGCCGCGCCAGTTGCACGCCCGCGGCCTTCCACAGCGCCTTGTCCAGCGTGTAATACCGGTCATGGCCCGTCCGCAGGTTCGTAACCGAAGGACCGATGCCGTAGAGAAAGGGATGTCCCGGCCGCAGCAATTGCGTGACGGCGGCCATGGTCAGGTTTTCGCAATGCGCGAGCAGCAGCGTGCCCGCAAGCGTGTAAGGCGCGGTCGCGCCCGCCATGGGGCACACTGTCGGCAGTATGGGCATGCCGCATTCGCATGCCGCAAGCAGCAATTCCGCATTCAGCGGGGAAAGTGTCAACGGCGACAGCACCGCCACCGCGCAACTCATCAGACCGGAGCCGTCCAGCGCATCGCCGCCGTTCAAGACCTGTCCCAGCGCCCGCCAAAGACGTAACCGTTCAAGGGAAGCAGGAAACACGGCGTAGTGTTTCGCGTGGTGGAGCACATGCGTCTCCAGTGCACGAAGACTGGAGAGGGCATCGTCGAAATCCGTTACCGGATAATCCATGCAACTCACGCATTTCACGCAGTCGAGCTGCTGCGCGATGATCGTGTGCCGCCGCACGTCGTCCAGACACGGATGCCGCGGTTTCTGACATCGGGAATCGAGTATCCATGGGTCATTCGTGATCGCGAGCACACCCGGCTGCCCTTTCCCCAAGGTCCACGGCCCATTTTCAACGCCGCGAATCGCATAGGCCGCGGGCGCGCATTCCAGCAGGGACGTCAGCAGCGTCTCCGGCCAGCGCACCCGGCCAGCCACGGCATCCACACGCGCGCCCGCCTGCGCAAGGCGCGCCAGCAGGCCGTCGTGCTGCACACGGCAACCTGTATGTTCCAAGAGCCGCAGCGCAGACTCGTGAATTTGCCCGACTTGGCTGTCCGTTAACACCGCACAGGTCATGAAGGACATTTTCGTTTCGTACTCGTACTCGTGCTCGCAATCACAAGCGTTGTCGTTCAGCCGCCCGGCCTTCCCGCGGCCAATTCTGTTGCTTCCGCCTCCGTCAGGGCGCGGTTGTAGATACGCAATTCACACAATTGACCGTGAAACGCGTCATGGGAGCCTCTGCCGATACACAGCGGGATGTCCTCAGGCATCGCAAACTGTTCCGCGGGGCATTCCACGGCTCCGGCAAGGGCGCCGTTGACGTACAATCGAATCGCGGCCGCTCCGCGCACGGCCAGCAGGTGATTCCACCCGGGCTCAAGTGACCGGTCATGCGTCACGCATTTCCCCGCCCCCATGGCGTATACACGACCCGACGGCAGCGTGCCCGCGAAGAGTCTGCCTTGATATACCGCCATGGACCATACGCGCCGGTATTTTACGTCAGGCGTCAGGTCCAGCCGGCCCGTGGACGCCCAGCGGTTTCCGCCCTCAAAGCGGTACACCGCGGCCAGCGGCAGCGAACCCGCGTACAACGCCCCGTTGTACGCGGCCATGGCCATGACTTCCTGTTCCCCTTCCGCGAGCTGTCCGCAATCCTCCCACCTCTCTCCGCCGCCATACCGGTACACCATGCCGCTCGGCCAGGTGCCAGCATACAGGCTGCCCGCGTACGTGGCGAACGAATAGCTCTGATGGATATTGGGCGGAGTGCCCGCACAGGACCAGGAGACGCCGTCGTAGCGGAAGATGCCCGGCCGCTCCGCGTCCCAGCCTGTCGCGTAGAGGGCATCCTGAAACACGGTAAGCGCTTCGACACGATAGCCGGGGTGGCCGCAGGACTCCCAGACGCCGCCGCCCGCGTAGCGATACATGCCCGCGGGCGCATACATGGACGTGGCGTACAGAAGGCCGCGGAACACGGCCATCCCGCCGACGGCCTCGGTCTCGCCGATCGCGCCGCAATCGGCCCACGACGAGTCTTCTTCATAGCGGAAGATGCGTCCGCCGGGCGTGAGATTCTCGGATTCGGCCAGGGCGGAGCCTGCCGCGCGATAGTGCGAGGCCGCCGCGTACAGACGGCCCTCGTACACAGCCAGCGCCGTGACCGCGTTGCTCCCGTGCGGCGCGCCGCAATCCGTCCATGCCGTGCCGCCATCGTAGCGGTAGACATGCCCCTTCTGCTCCCTCCCGCTCTCGAAAGTGCCCGCGTAGAGCGCGCCTTCGTGTACGCACAGCGCCCAGACCATGCTGTTATCGCCGGGCCGTCCGCAGTCCGTCCACGGCGACTCCGGCGCGCCGTTGTTCACGCCGAAGAACGGGTTCTCCCAATTCGGCTGAGCGGAAGTCACGCCGCGCCGCGTTTGGACCGCAAGGTTGAATCCCGTCCGGCGTTCGGGGTCGAACAGGCTCGCCACATCGCCGAAGCATTCGCCGTCTGCTTCCAGACCGCGGACCCAGACGCTGATCGCGAATTCACCCGTTCCGGCAAGACCGGTATTCGCCGTGTCAGCCTCGAGGTAACTGCCGTCGCCGTGGAAGGCCGCGCCTTCCGGCGTGATCGTAACGCCGTGGTTGACGAACTGCGCTGCAATACCGGCGCCGTCCTCGCCGCTTTCGAACAGGGTCGCGTACTCCGCGGACCAGGCGGCGGCGTGCAGGCACAGGCCGGGCAGGAACAGCAGGCTGACAAATGCCGCGCCTTTCCGAAACGCGGGGCGCCACGTCCGCATTGGCCGCAATTGGGTTTTCA
>JAGMZX010000045.1:0-6507 GCA_018005585.1 Candidatus Hydrogenedentota bacterium
CCCGTTTCCGGTTTTTTTCGTGCAAGACAACTGTCATCCAGAACCTGTTGAAGGGATTGGCTGCGTGAGCTTGAATCTAGCCGATTGCCTGCAGATGGCCGCCGATGCCGCGCCGGATAAGACGGCGATCATCTTTGAAGAAGAAAGGTACACGTACGCGGAACTCCGCGCCGCGGCCCACCGCGTCGCGCACGCTCTCCACGCGAGTGGCATCCGCCCCGGCGACCGGGTCGCCATGATGCTCCCGAACACGCCTCATTTCCCCATCATCTACTACGGAATACTCCTCGCCGGCGCGGTGGCCTCCCCCATGAACGTCATGCTCCGGCAGCGGGAAATCCTCCATCGACTCCGCGACATGCGGGCGAAGGCGTTCTTCGTCTTTGACCTGTTCGCGGGCGAAGCAGCGCTCGCGTTCGACCAAGCGCCGGAATGCGATCATCTGATCGTTGCGGAGGCCGACATGCAGCCGGCGGCGCCTGATATAGGCGTGTCTTTTGCGGCGCTGATGGGGCAGGCCAGCCCGGACTTCGACATGGTCCAGACCATGCCGGACGACGACGCGGTAATCCTGTACGCGTCCGCGCACGACGGGCGCATGCGCGGCGCGCGGCTGACCCACTTCAATCTGTTCCAGAACGCGCTGGCCATCAAGGAATACGCGCTTGGTTACTATCGCACCGACGTTTGCGTCACCGTGCTGCCGCTCTTTCACGGCTTCGGGCAAACCACGATGATGAACGCGCCCATTCTGGCGCAGGCCTCTGTCGTGCTGTTGCCCGCCTTCGACCCCGCCAAGATGTTCGAGGTTATCACCCGCGAACGCGCGACTATCCTGGCCGCCGTTCCCACCATGATGCATTTCCTGGTGCACCACAAGCGCGCCGCCGAGGCGGATTTCTCGTCGCTGCGCTGCGTGATTACCGGCGGCGCCGCCATGCCAGTGCCGCTCGCCGCCCAGTTCACCGGCCTGTTCGGCGTGCCCGTGCTCGAGGGTTACGGCCTGACGGAGACCAGCCCGGTGGTCTGCTGGAACCCCGACGCGGAACGGAACCGGCCCGGCTCGATTGGCCTGCCCATCTGGGGCGTGCGCATGCGTATCATGCGCGAGGACGGCACTTTCGCGGGCCCCGGCGAAGAGGGCGAAATCGTCATTCGCGGCCACAACGTCATGAAGGGTTACCTCAATCTGCCCGAAGTCAACCAGGAAGTCTTCCGGCACGGCTGGTTTCACACCGGCGACCTCGGCCGTACGGACGAAGACGGCTACTTCTATTTCACGGGCCTGAAGAAGGACATGATAAATCGCGCCGGCATGAACGTGTACCCGAGAGAAGTGGAGAACGTGCTCCTCGAGCACCCCGCCATCCGCGAGGCGGCGGTCGTAGGCATACCCGATCCCGTCCGCGGCGAAGAAGTCATGGCCTGCGTCGTACTCGAGCCGGACATGACCGTCACCTCGCGCGAAGTGATCGAATTCTGCCGCGAACGCATAGCCGCCTACAAAGCCCCGCGCAAGGTTGAATTTCTCGACGCCATGCCAAAGAACGTCCACGGCAAACCCGACAAGAAACAGCTGCGCAAGAAATAGCCGGCACGGCCCGGCGGTTTCTGCTGACGCTGACTTTTCTCCTTTCCGGCCCGGCATGGTATACTGAGCCTTGCTCTTGGAAGGAAGCGGCAGGCCCCGATACAGGGGTGGTTTTGTCGTTCTGCGAGAAACAGGCAGGGATGCGTGCAAGCCGCCCATGCGAATACTGGATAAGATAGACAGTCCCGGCGATTTGAAGGCGCTACAGGCCCACGAACTCGAAACACTCGCTCAGGAACTGCGCGAACAGATAATCGAGACGGTAAACCGCAACGGCGGCCATCTCGCGTCGCCGCTCGGCGTCGTGGAACTGACCTTGGCCCTGCATTACGTCTATGACGCAGGCCGCGACCAGATTATCTGGGACGTAGGGCACCAGTGTTACGCACATAAGTTGTTGACAGGCCGCCGCGAGGTGTTCGATTCGCTGCGCAAGGCGGGCGGCATCAGCGGGTACCCCAAGGTCAGCGAGAGCCCCTTTGATGCGTTTGGCACCGGGCACAGCTCCACGTCCATTTCGGCCGCGGTCGGAATGGCCGTGGCGCGCAAACTGCGGGGCGAAAACCATCATATCGTTGCGGTCATCGGCGACGGCGCCATGACCGCAGGGATGGCCATGGAAGCGCTCAGCCACGCGGGCGACCTCGGGCTGGACCTGCTCGTCGTTCTGAACGACAACGAAATGTCCATATCGCCGAACGTCGGCGCATTGTCCCGCTACTTCAACCGGCTGATCACGGCCCTTCCCTACAAACGCGCAAAGGAAGACGTCGCCAGCTTCGTGAAGATGCTCCTCAGCGAGCGGACGGTCCGGCGGATTCAGGACATCGAGAAGGCCGCCAAGGGCCTCATCACGCACGGCGCGTTTTTCCAGGAACTCGGTTTCAACTACATCGGCCCCGTCGACGGCCACGACCTGCCGCTGCTTGTAGCGGTGCTCACCAACCTCAAGCAGATGCACGGCCCCATCCTTTTCCATTGTCACACCGAAAAGGGCAAGGGCCTGCGCGTTGCCGAGCGCGACCCCCTCGCGTATCACGGGATCAAGCCCATGGCGCTCAAGCAGGAAGACAGCGAGGGGTTGCCGCGCGCGCCGGAAGCAAACGGCAGCAAACCGGCCGCATGCACTTTCACCGACGCCTTCGCCAGGGCGGTCATTGAAGCCGCCGAGGCGGACTCGCGCGTCGTCGGCATCACCGCCGCCATGCCCACAGGCACGGGGCTCGCACAGTTTGCGGAACGGTTCCCAGACCGCTTTTTCGACGTCGGCATTTGCGAACAACACGCCGTCACCTTCGCCGCCGGGCTGGCCGTGCGCGGCCTCCGGCCGGTCGCCGCCATTTACTCCACTTTCCTGCAACGCGCCTACGACCAGCTTATCCATGACGTGTGCCTGCAACGGCTGCCCGTCGTCTTCGCCATCGACCGCGCGGGGCTCGTCGGAGAGGACAGCCCCACGCAAAACGGCACCTTCGATTTGTCGTACCTCAGAGCCGTGCCCGAGCTCACGATCCTCGCGCCGCGCGACGATGTGGACACGGAACTCATGCTCCGCTGGGCGCTCCAGCAAGACGGCCCCGTGGCCATACGTTACGCCCGCAGCAAGGCCCCCACGATTGGCGCGCAGGCCGATCGCGACGTCACGCGCGGCCAGATACTCCGGCACGGCATGGACGCCACGTTGCTCGCCGTCGGACCTTGTGTTGCAGCCTGCCTTGCAGCCGCCGAAACGCTTGCCGCGGAGGGATGGAACCTCGGCGTGGCGGATGCCCGGCGGGTCAAGCCGCTGGACGCCGCGCTACTCGACGCCGTAGCGGACCGTCCCATCATCACCGTCGAGGAAAACACGCTCGACGGCGGCTTCGGCGCAGCGGTAATCGAGCATTTCAACGCGCTGGGACGCCTGGACGGCATGCGCATCCATCGCATCGGCATTCCGGACACGTTCAGCGAGCAGGGCACACGCGAGGAGCAATTGGCAATGCATGGCCTGGACGCGAAGGGGATAGCGGCGTTCGCGCGCGTCTGCCTCGCCGAAACGCCCTCCGCCGCGCCAACGAAACTCTCGGTGCTTTAGGCGCTGCGACCCCGCGGGAGCAACGAGGCCCGTTTGGGGTTCAAGGCTGAGTCCAATAATCGACCACAACCACCTTATCCAGAACAGGGCCCAAAGAGGCGCCGAAAGCCTTGTGTTCCGGGTGCGGCAGGTAGGCGTCGCGGTCCGCTTCCGACAAGAACGTGAGCATGAAGCAATGCGTAAAACCCTGAGCAAGGCCCTCTTTGCTCACGTCCGTGCCCCATTCGAGGCTGTGGACCGTGCTGATCTTGTCCTTCAGCGCGCAGAAGGCCTTTTCGACCGCCTGAATCTGATCGGGCGCCGCGTCATCCTTGAATTTTAAGAGCACTACGTGCCGCAGGACCGGCGCCGGTTTCGCGGCATCCGCGGCGAATGCCGCGTCTCCAGAACTCAGCCACCACCCGGCCGCGAACGCCGCCATCACGACGCCAAGAACAAGAATCGCGCTTTTTCGCATGACAATCACTCCTTCCGCTGTTGAACGCGCCTAGGGCTGCGTTGTCCCGACAGGCTCTTCCGTCCGCTCGTCGCAGATGGCCGCCAGCGACTGTTGCCGCTGCGGGTTCTCGCGGCGCGCATCGAAGTGTTCGGTTATTACGCGCTTCGAAAAGCTCGGAGCATAGGCCGCGTAATTTGCCGTGCGCGCCTGCACTTCCGGCGTGCGCCAGAGGGGGCAGTATTCGCGCCGCAGGATCTCCAGCACGCGGTCTTTCCGCAGGCCGGTGTAATGAGAATTGTTGTACGACTCGTCGAAGTCGGGCGTGATGTAATCGCGCATGTCGAAGGGCCGCGCGAGACGCCACTGGCCACCTTCCTGTCGAAAATGCGCATCATCCCCTTCGCAGCACGACCGGGCCATCAGAAATCCTTGAAAATTCGCCTCGAGGTCCGCGTGCGAAAAGATGCCGTCCACCAGCCCGCCCACGAAACTGCTCTCGATCGCCACGCCCCACAACACCACTTTGCGCATCGCCTTTTCCGTGTCCAGGCCATCCCGGCGGCATCGCAGATAGCGCTGGAAATATCGGCGTCCGAAACCGAAAAAGTGGCCAATCTTGTCCGTGCCAAAATAGATGTTGCCAACCCGGACCGTGCGCGTCATGGGCAATACGAAAGGGAAGGCGGTCAAGTCCCGGTAGATGCTCATGCGCTGATACGCGAAGAAGGACACGCCGCGGTCCGGGAACCGGTCCACTTCCGGCGCATGATTCGCCCATGCGCGCACCCGCGAGGAGTGAAGCCCTTGAAACAAATACTGGTAGAACTCGATCGTCAGTTGCTCCGGGGATTCCAGGGGCTTCGTCCGTTCATTAACGCGATTCAAGAAGACCTGCGCTTCCTGGTTCAGGAACGCATTGAACGGCTCCGCGCTGTCTGACAACACCACGCCCCAACTGAGGTACTGGTCCGTTTCGGCGGCGGACGCCACGCCACAGATGCCGAGCAGCAGAAGAGACGCCGCCGCAACGGCGTGCGAACCACGCCTGCGCACCCATGTTGGGCTTCCGCTGCCCCGTGCTGTGGCGGTCAAGATGGCCAAGCTCCCAGTAATACGCGCGCAATCCGTATGGACGGCATACTACCACAGGCCCGCGCCAGCGCGACAAGCACCGACGAACGCCCCACGGGAACCGCCCCGGAAAGGGCCGTGTCCCGTCCGCATCCGCACACAGGGCGCCGGATTCGCGCGGCGCCTCCAGAATCGTGTACTCTTCCCCATTATGTGGCGGGTGGGAATCACGCTATTTCGCGGAAACACAGGAGTCGTCTCATGGCGGATATGCTGTCAAATCAAGTAGCTATTGTCACGGGCGCGGGGCGCGGCATCGGCGCTGCCGCCGCGAAACTGTTCGCGCGCGAAGGGGCAAGCGTCGCCGTCAGCGACCGCGATGCCGCCCCGGCGGAAGCGGTAGTAGCCGAGATCCAGGCCGCGGGCGGCAAGGCCATCGCCTGCAACGGCGATATTACGGACCCCGCCTTTCCCGCACAACTGGTCGCGAAGTGCATCGAGGCCTTCGGCAAGCTCAACATCCTCGTCAACAATGCCGGCTACACGTGGGACGGCATGTCGCACAAGATGTCCGATGAGCAGTTCCAGGCCATGTTAACCATCCACAACGTTGCGCCTTTCCGGCTGATCCGGGCGGCCACACCCTACATGCGCGAGGCGGCGAAACAAGAACAGGCCGACGGCAAGACCCCAGAGCCGCGCTGCATCATCAACGTGTCTTCCGTCGCCGGCCTGCACGGCAACGCGGGACAGATCAACTACAGCGCCGCGAAGGCGGGCATCATCGGAATGACAAAGACGATGGCGAAGGAATGGGGCCCCCTCGGCATCCGCTGCAATACGGTCGCATTCGGGTTCATCGATACGCGTCTCACGGCATCGAAGGAAAGCGCGGAAACCGTCAAGGTCGGCGACCAGGAAGTGCAGTTGGGCGTGCCCAGCCATCTGCGCGACATGGCGCTCATGGTCATTCCGCTGGCGCGCATCGGCACGCCGGATGAGGCCGCCGGCGGCATGGTCCTGCTCGCGTCGCCCTATGCGTCCTACATCACCGGCCACGTGCTCGAGGTCACCGGCGGCATGGGCATCTGAACCCGCGCTCAACCGTACGGATTGTTCAGCGTCGCCATATGGCCCAGCAGCGCAACCCATGTGCTGCAGATGGGCCATCTCTCCTGGTACTTGATATAATCCACGTGCCCGTCCATGTACAGCACATTCCCGCCGCCCGGGATGTGATTGAACGACGGCATGTTTCCGATTGGGTCCGACGGCCACACCGAGACATCCCACATGACGGAAATCTCGCTCTGGGCCTTGCTCGTCGCC
>JAGMZX010000045.1:6607-12473 GCA_018005585.1 Candidatus Hydrogenedentota bacterium
GGGCGCGCAGACGTGGGAACAGCCCTTCGTCATGGCGGACACTTTCGGCGTCTCGGACAACAACCCCTGCATGGTAATCGACCCGGAACAGCGCCTCTGGCTGTTCCACGCCACGTTGCTTGCCGTGCCCAAGAGCGCATGGGGCAGCGCGCTGGTGCGGTACCATATCGCCTCGGACTACGCGAATGCCGGACCACCCGCATGGGATTATGAGAACCTTCTTGTTGTACACCCCCCTGATTTCAAACAGACGGACAGCGCACTTCCGGGGATGAACATGATTGCAGGGTTGCTCAAGGACCCCTTCCGCGCGCGCCTCGGCTGGATGCCAAGGGCCCATCCGCTCATCACTTCCAGCGGCGCGCTCCTATTGCCCCTGGCCAATGAAAACCTGACCCTTGCGGTCATGGCGTTCACCCGCGACATGGGCCAGACCTGGACCATCTCCCAACCGGTTCCCGGCCTCGGGCTTGAACAGCCTACGGTTGTCGAGTTTCCCGGCGGCGCCATGACCGCGTTCTTCCGCAACGACCGTCCGCAGCACCGTATCGTCCGCAGCGACTCGACGGACGGCGGCATGACCTGGGGACCCGTGACACTGACCGAATTGCCGCACCCCAACGCGGGGATCGAGGCCATCGTGCTGCGGAGCGGGCGGCTCGCCATGATTTACAACGACAGCGCGGAGGAACGCGACCGGCTGGCGGTCTCCATCTCCGAGGATCGCGGTCAGACCTGGCGCTGGATCCGGCACCTGGATAACACGCCCGGCCAGCGCTTCGACTACCCCTCCATCATCCAGACCCCGGACGGCGCCATCCACGCCACGTACTCGTACAATACCAGCACCATCAAGTACGCGCGATTCAACGAGACGTGGGTGCAGCAAGGCGATTGAAGAAACGACGGGGTGCAACGGGGCCTACGGCGGGACTATCTCGAAGGGTATGGCGGGCAGCACGCCAAGAGATATGCGCCGTTTCTGCCGCGCCGCATTCCCCAGACGCTGCTGGCCGGCCACTTCCGTGAACACCTCGACGATCAGGTTGTCCGCATATCCCAATTCCACCGTCTCTTCGGCGGCAGCCAGCGTCAGCACCGCCCCATCGGAAAGGACAGTCGTCTTCTTGAGCGTCACGCCCTTCGGCGGTTCGCTCAATTCCAGCTGGACCATTTCGAGCATCGGCAGGCGCCCGGTAGTTACCCGCACGTCAATCTCGCCGCCTAAGGGAATGCCGGCCGGCCCATCGCATTCGACCTTGATTGAAGGCACACGCCGTTTTGACTCAAGGACCGCTGCCATGAGCTGTTGCGAAGGCGTCAAGTGCCGGTAGATGAATGCCTGCATCAGGTCCTCGGCGGGGACAACGGGCCGGCTCATCACTTGCCCGTCGATAGTGGCGCGCCCCTCCAGCCGCAGTTCCACCGGCTCGCCAAGCGGTTTCCGGGGCGCCGCGACGGTCATGCGAACGCAGTCCCGGCCCTTGGGAATCCGCCCGCCACTCAGCGCAAACCCCGGCGGAGCATCCCGCAGGACCACCTCAATTTCCCCGTCGAATCCATCCCTGCGCAAGGCATACACTTTCAACGGCGCGAAGAAACCCGCTCGAACATTAATGCTCGATGGGGTTGCCCGCAGCGTGAAGTCCGGGCGCGGGGCACTCATGCGCAGGCGATAGGCGTAGGCTTCGCCTCCCTGATGTTGCGCATCGCTGAGATGCACCGCGTATACGCCGTCTTCCGGCAATCGCGCCAGCAAGCAGGAATCCGCGTGGTGAGTCAGTAGCCCCGACGCCGAGTCTTCGTGATCATCGTTCCAATCGATTACGCGCCCGGAAGCGGCGGTCAGTCGCAGCAGAGAATCCAGCGGTGAATGCAACCTGCGCGCCTGCACCTCAACCGCCACCTCGGCCCCGGCATCGCCTTCGAACTGGAATGTATCCACATCGCCCGGATTTGCGATACGCCCATTAATGATAAGCGGCAGAAGGACCTGCTGCGCCTCGTCCGCCGTGTCGTTGGGTTCCATCTCCTCACTTTCCGCCAATTCACTTACCACGTAGGGCAGACAATTGGACCGCCATCCGTCGCGCTCCAGCGCCGCCTCTCGTATCGCGTTGGGACCGGGGCTCGTGTCCAGACGCAGTCGCCGTAACGGGGCAAGATTCCAGCCCGTCACTTCCGCCTCCACGGAAGCGCTCAATCTGCCGCCCAGCGGGTATAGCGACGTGATGAACGGTTGCTCGCCAACGGAAATGCGATAGACGAAGTCCTCGCGGCCCCGGTACAGCGCATCCCGGATTTCCACCTCGTATTCACCGTCCTCCATGACCTCATGGAGCAGGACGGGATCGGGGTCAAACCGGTAATCGTCCGCAAATGCCACCTCACGCCCCCGCGCGTCATACAGCGTCAGCACAGATTGAAACCATCCTGGCACGGCGTCGGCCAAGTACGGCAGTAATCCGCGCGCATGCGCCGCAATCACGAGATGTTGCCCTTTTTGCGCCTTGAATCGGAACCGGTCACAGTCCCCAGGCAGAATCTGCCCATTGAACAACACGGGAAGGTCCGCTGCGGATGCGCCAGACACGGCCGGATTGTTGGACTCTTCCTCGCGGACTTCCGGCAATGTCCCGACCTCAAAACGGAGCGGATTGGTCAGCCCCAACGGCGTTCCCAGCCGGAGTTCCCTTGCGCCGGGGGCAGCGTCGCCATCGACCGTCACCTCGATCAGCGCAAGCTCCGCAATCTGCATGCTGAACTGCTGCCGGCGATACCTTTCGGCAAGGGTTCTCAACTCGCTCAAGCGCATCTTCTCCAGGTTCTTCAGGAACGGGTGGTCCGGCAGGTTCAGAGCCTCCGCGGTCCATTCTGCGGGCGGCTCCCCGCGACGTGCGGCTTCCTGGCGTCGCCGCTGAACCTCATTGAACTGAAGCTGCAATCCCCGGAGTTCCTCCCTGCTCAACGGTTTCACGTATCGGACAATCGATGCCCTGACCCCCTCGCCCGAAAGGCATACGCGGTCGGCCCCTGTGAGATATTGGCCGCCCGCCATGATCTGCACGGTCGAGCCCTGTTGTCCGCCAGCGGGATAGAGGTAGCCGATGTGCGGTGCGCGCCCCGCGGGCTGGCCCCAGGCACTTGCCGCCATCAAGGCCATGACGAGCGGCAACTGCCTCGCAGCCCTCAGAGGGTTCTTTCTCCCGTTACACGAGTTCATGGACACGTCCCGCATCCGGCATGATTTTAGCCTCGACTCCACGCGCGTTGGGCAACGCCCCTTCCGGGTCGATGCCAAGCCTTTCGTAGATACTGGCGATCACCTCCCGCGGATGAACGGGACGTTCCGCCACCTCCTCGCCCCGCGCATCCGAAGCGCCCACCACCCGTCCGCCCTGAAATCCTCCGCCGGCGAGTACTGCACAGAAACACGCGCCGTGGTGGCCGCGTCCCCCATTCCAGGGCGATTCCCATTGCACGCGCGGCGTTCGCCCGAATTCGCCGCCCCACCACACAATGGTGCTCTCAAGCAGGCCGCGTTCATCCAGCTCCTGCAAAAGTGCAGCCATACCCTGGTCCATTTCCGGCAACTTGCGGCGCATGGCCTCGAAGTGCTGCTTATGCGTGTCCCAACCCTTGTAGTTGATGGTCACGTAGGGAACGCCGTGTTCGACCAGCCGGCGCGCCATCAGACAGCATTGCCCAAACGTCTTACGGCCGTACCGCTCCCGCACCTCGTCCTTCTCCTGTGTCAGGTCGAACAGCTTGCCGGCATCTCCCAGAATCAAGTCGTAAGCCTTCCTCTCACACTGGTTAAGCCGTTCAAAGCGGGGGGTTCCCGGCATGGCGTTGCCGAGCGAATCCAGTTCGTGCAACAGGTCCCTCCGGGCGCGTTGCCGCTCATCCGAAATCCCCGCGGCTACAATGCCCTCCACGGCGAACCGTTGTTGATTCGGGTCGCCGCCCGTCGCAAACGGCTTATAACGCGGTCCCAGAAATCCTGCCTCCGAAAACCGCCCCTGGAGTTCCGTCAGCACGATGTATGGGGGGATCAAACCTTCATAGCCATGCTCGTAGCCTCTAAACAGAGAAACAACCGCGCCAACGCTGGGAAAGACCAGCCCGTCACCGGGCGTCCGCCCCGTCTGCACGATGTAAGACGCGGTTTCATGGGCATTCACGCCGTGGGTCATGCTCCGGATAATCGAATACTTGTCCGCCTGCCGCGCCAGCAAGGGGAGCAGTTGCCCGATTACGATGCCGTCCACGTTGGTCGGGATCGCCTTGTTCAGCGGGCCGGTGTAGTCGTAACCCGCGTCGGGCTTGGGGTCAAAAGTATCCAGGTGCGACGGCCCGCCCCACATCCAGATTTGAATGACCGCCTTGGCTCGCGGCGCCGCCACACGAGGCTGCGCCTGCGCCTCACCGTAGTCCAGCAACGCAAGTCCGGCGGCGCCCAACAGGCCCCGTTTCAACACTTCCCGGCGACTAATAGACCCGGTCATTTCTCGATCGTTCATCCCTTATGCTGCCTCGCCGCTGCGTGACGGACCACGGAGACACGCCAACAGCGTCAGTGCCGGTATAGAAACTCCTTGGTATTGATCAGCGCCCACGCCAGGTCCGCTCCAGCCTGGACTATTGTCAGGTCCCCGGTCTTGAAATACTCGTCCGCAATGTCCGCTTCCGCCTGCGTGGGATACCGGCAAAGAATTCCCATATAGACTCCTTGGATCAGCGCACCGTGGCGACGCCCCGCCGTCTTCAGCATTGTCCGCATGCGTGGGCTGTTTTCGATCCTGTTCTGGATGTGCGTGGAATTGAGCAGGAACAGCCGCTGCGCGTCCGTGGGCTCGTTGTTACGCTCCGATTCCAGACCTGTGTCGCGGGAAGGACGGCCAAACATTTCCAGGAAGGGGCTGCTGATGCTGCCGTCCGCCAACAGTATCGACCGCTGCTCGCCGGGCATGAACGTGAACGGTTCCGGAATGGCGCTCGAGTAGCTTTCCCCTGCGCCAATCACCCGCGACAATGCGTCGGCGAGCACTTCTGCCTCCAATCGACGCACCGCGTAGCATGCAAAGAACCTCTCCGCATCAGGGCATGCGTCTTTGGGAATAGATGATTGCTGATAGGTGCGCGAATTCAGGATGAGCCGGTAGATATGCCGCAAATCATAATGGGCGTTCGCCAATTCTCGTTCGAGGAAAGACAGCAGTTCGGGATAGACCGGCGGATTTTCGGGCCGGATGTCGTCCGGCTCATGAACAATGCCGCGGCCAAACAGCCATGACCAGATGCGGTTCACAATGTTGCGCGCGAACCACGGGTTGTCCGGCGACGTCAACCAGAGCGCGAAGACTCGGCGCGGGTCCTCTCCTGCTTCTATTTCCATCGCCACGCCGTCCGGGAAGACAACGCTTAGCGGCCCCGTCTGGGCCGGGTCCAGAATAACAATCTCTTCTTTCCACTCGGAAGTCTCCTTGTACGCAATCCTGGAGAAGAAATCCGCCAGGGCACGGCGCTGGTTTTCCGGCCAACCCTCGATGCGGACGCCCAAGAACGTAAGCGCCACCGCCGCCGCGATGGTCTCGGGTTCTCGTCCCTGGACGGCGCGGTAGAAATTCACGGGCGGCACTCGGAAGTTGCTGCCGCTTGACGTCAGCAAAGCGCGCGCGAATGCATCATATGGCTGGTTGTCGCGAATCGCGTCGTGAATCCAGCGATGGTAGGCCTGCACCGCGTTCGGCCACAGGTTGATCGGGAACTCCGCCTTGACGCGCAGCAGATCACACCACTTCAGGGACCAGTAGTCCGCGAATTCCTGCCGCTCCAGGAGCATGTCGATAAGCTTGGCGCGCTT